>NZ_JCAMRX010000007.1:129986-184877 GCF_059821285.1 Spirulina sp. LEGE 11439 | reverse complement strand
TAAGATACGGGCGAATAAATTCGCCGTGTCGATTTTCCACCCCGCTCTAAAGAGATGGGGCTATCAATCTCCCGCTCTTTTCTCGTATTTTTCCAGTGCAAGCGCTACTCCGGTGCGGTGGGAGCGAAGGAAATTCGAGACTTTCGAGGCGCAATGGTCGGTCGCACGGACAAGGGATTATTCTTGACCACCGGAACTTTCACGCGGGCTGCCCAACAAGAAGCCACGCGGGATGGAGCGCCCGTCCTCGATCTCGTCGATGGCGAACAGCTTTGCTATCTCCTGCGAGACCTCGGCATCGGAGTCGCCACCAAAACCATTGAGGTCGTGGAGATCGATGAATCTTGGTTCGAGACTTTGTAGTTTGGGACTGTCTAATTTGAGATTCTGTATGGAATTTGAAAATTGCCAAACTCTAGAAAACCAATTCAGTAACCCACATTGGAAACCCACATTGGAAATCGCTCTACATATCCGCCGCTAAAGTTCATTCAACGGCGGTAAACTTCTCACAATCTTTACCGTCTCCACACTCACTCGCACAATGCGCTTCACCAAATTCACAATGTAGTGGAGGTCATCGCTCCAATCGTTGGGGTCGTTCGTGATGCCACTTTTCTTATCTGTTTTCAACTGGTAACGCTCCATAATCCAGTCGAGGGCAGACTTGCCATTGACGATGTAGTCATAGGCTTCGAGGGGAATGCCACTGAGTTTGATTTTGCTGTTGTAGATGATCGTGGTCTTGTCTATTTGTCGCTGCCGTTTGGCAAAGGTCATCTTGCTCACCCGGTAATCCTCATCATTTAAGAACAGTTCGGCTTTAAATTCTTCCACGGGATACGGCTCGATGGTTTCGTAGTTGAGATGCCAGTGAGCCAGTTCCCGTCCGGCTTTACTGAATACCCAAAAGTCCTCAGCGTAGGGGATGCGGGGCAACATTTTCTTAAGGTCAGCAGCAAACCGGGTCTTGTATTCGGGGCTGTGCAGGATGCCGTAAACGTAGTAGAAAATGTCCTCTTTGGTGAGGGTGCGATCGCGGTAGGTGGTTTGAAAGTCGCTCAGGATGGTGTCGGGGATGTTTTCGGTGCGGGTGTATTGCTGAGACTCTAGGCCAGGGATAGAGTTTTGAGAGTCTTGGGTGTAGGAATAGAGGGGAAAGCATTGACTTGTATCTAGAAAATGAAGATTTGATACAATATCTGCAATTAGTATTGAAAAACCTTTTCCTGCACCGATTCCAGTAACACAAATGGCTAGATTTTCCAGAGGTGCGATCGGGAAAATGACTGGCATCTTATAGACACAATTATTGAACTGCCTATCGAAATAGAATGACTGCTTACAAAATGGACGATAGACACTCTCGACAATATGAGAGTCTTGAAAATCTCCTAGCTTGTGACGTGATAAGTCTTGCTTGATTTCGCGTGTCCAGCTAATTTTGGTGGGGTCGGTGTTAATGAACTTTTCAACAGCAGGCTTATTATTGAGGGCTTGATACTCCTCAACCTGTTGATTGTAAAACTCAATCATCCGGCTCATATTCGCCGCCACTGCATCACGGGAGAAGTTATAGCACCACGCATCCCGGTTAGTTTTAACACCACTGGAATACATATCAAAGATGGTCTTTGCCATTGAATCCTTCTTATCGCCCAAGGAAATAAATTCATCAAACTTGGGGTCGCGTTGATTAATCCAGTCGTGGCTGTCGTTGGGCGCGATCGCACTCCACGGGATACTCCCAACTCCCCCAAAGTCTGCAATAATTTTCAGCTTCTCCTCACGGCTAAGATAGTCACCGATATCGTGGTAGAACAGTTCACAGGCTCTAGTGTGTTCGGGATTTTTAACCAATAATGTTATGGCAATAGGGGCGCGGCTGCCAGAGCCAAAGATTTTTCCCCCTTCCTGTCGTGACGTTTCGCCAGAAGTTCGTTGATTCCCTCGCAAATTAAAACAATAGATGCGGCTAAACTCATCGACAAAACATTTTCGTAACCCGTCCATCGCATTGTTATCAATGAATGACCCGTTGGTGATATAACAAACAATACCTTTATCTTGAATGCGATCGCTTGCCCACCGGATGCCCCGAATGTAGGAATCATACAGACTATTCTTGAGGGTCGCAGTAGAGTATTTCGCGTAAGTCTCCCCAATGCGGCCATCCAACTGCGGATACTTCAGATTCTTGTTGCCGTCGTTCTCACTACTCTGTCCCGCCGAATAGGGAGGATTCCCAATAATCACTCGAATGTCTTGCTGCTTCTGGCTTTTGACCCGCTCGTTATTCTCAGGAAACTGGTTCTCCCAGTTGGCGATCACAGGAATGGTTGTCGTTCCTTCGTTCTCAAACATCTGAAACGTATCGGTCAAGACGATGCCGTTAAACGGTTGATAGTCGCCGCCGTTGAGGTCGTGAAACGTCTCCTCAATGTTGATGGCAGCGATATAGTAAGCCAGTAGTACAATCTCGTTGGCGTGCAACTCTTGCTGAAACTTCCGCTCTAAATCCTCTGGTTTAATCAGCCCACTTTGCAGCAATCGCACCATGAAGGTTCCTGTGCCAGTAAACGGATCGAGAACATGAACCCCTGCATCAGTTAAGCCCACGCCAAACTCCCGCTTGAGGGCTTGGTTGGCACTGTTCACAATGAAGTCAACCACTTCCACGGGAGTATAGACAATTCCCAATCGGTCAGTCAGGCGAGGGAATGCACCCCTGAAAAACTTGTCATAGAGTTCTGTGATGATGCGCTGCTTCCCGGCGGCGTTATCGACTCCACTGGCGCGTTTTCTCACACTGCTGTAAAACTTCTCCAGCTTGGCAGTGTCTTTACTCAGTGCTTCCCCTTCCAACACATCCAGCATTGACTGCATAGCCAGAGAAACCGGGTTTTGTTCGGTGAAGGCATAACCTTCAAACAAGGCATCAAAAACTGGCTTAGTGATTAAGTGTTGAGCTAACATCTCGATTGCATCCGCTTCACTCACGGCTGGGTTGAGGTTCTTATGCAGTCCCGCGAGAAAGTCATCAAAGGCTTGCCGCGCTTCGGATTCGGAATTATCGAGGAGTGCTTTGATGCGAGAAATATGCCCGTCGGCAATGGTGGCCACATCTTTCGCCCAATCTTCCCAGTAACGGCGATCGCCACACTTCTTGACAATCTTCGCATAGATAGCATTGCGCCATTCTTCGAGTTCAGGGAAATTGAGTTCTAGTTGAATGGCTGTAGGTGAAGGGCGATCTCCTCCAACGGTTTCTGTATCATCACTCGCATCACCGCCCACGCCAATCACGCTAATTTCAGGCGGTCGCGCTTTATTCAACTCCAATTTGTTGATGGTGGAATTAAAGCGGTCGTCATGGGCGCGGAGTGCTTGCAGCACTTGCCAGATGACTTTGTACCTCTCGTTATCTTTTAGTGCGTCTTCTGGCTTGACCCCAGCAGGAATGCCCACGGGTAAAATGATGTAACCGTATTTCTTCCCCGGAGCAAGTCGCATCACTCGTCCCACGGATTGCACCACATCCACCACAGAATTACGCGGGTTGAGAAACATCACCGCATCTAGAGCAGGCACATCCACACCTTCCGAGAGACACCGAGCGTTAGAGAGAATGCGGCACAGGTTGCGATCACTCGTATCGGCTTTGAGCCAATCTAGTTTTTCGTGGCGTTGCAGTGAGTTTTGCGTGCCGTCCACATGGTCAAGTTCACAGTGTAGAATGTCTTCATCGGGGTGATTTTGCTGATACTCCGCGACAATCTCACCAAACAGTTTCACGATGCTTTTGGAGTCTTTGATTGAGTTAGAGAACGCCACAGCGCGGCGCATGAGTTGGCGATCGCCTTCAATTTCATCTCCATCAGCATCAGTCATCATCTGCTTAGACAAGCCATTCCAGCAGCCAGTGATTTTGACGGCATCTTGAAGATTTAGCTCATTGTTATTGTCAGCCAATTGTCTCTGAAATGCAGAACTGACATACTTTTCATCCACTGCCAACACCATCACCCGGTAGTCCGTCAGTAAACCATTGCCCACCGCTTCACCAAATCCCAAACGATGAAACTCTTTCCCGTAAAGGTTTTCATCATCCATCGAACAAATTTCAATGTCATTCTCCAAAGCCTTTGTTTTTGCTCCATCTCCGTAGAGTCGCGGCGTGGCGGTCATGTAGAGTCGCTTTTTGCCCTTGATAAAGTTCTGGTCATGGACGCGCACAAAGTAGGATGCTTCTTTGCCTTGCTCCGTGACTCCAGTGGTGCGGTGAGCCTCATCGCAAATAATCAAGTCAAACTCAGGCAATCCTTTGGCCTGAGCATCGGCGATTGCTTGTATCGATTGATAGGTACTGAAAACCACGGTTAAAGCCCGTTGACCAGCAAAGGCTTTAACCCGTGCTGCAATCACCTCGGCATCAGTGGTGGCGGGGAAAGCTAAATCTTGAATGTCAATATCCGCCGTATCGTCTGATTTCTTGCGCTTGCCCACCTTGGTATCGGAACAGACAGCCACACTATGCAAACTCACATCAGCCTCGGCTGACCATTCCCGTAGGGTCTGAGACAGCAATGAAATTGAAGGGACTAAGAAGAGAACATGGGCTGCCTTGTCCTGAGCAAATTGTTCTGCAATCTTGAGGCTGGTGTAGGTTTTCCCCGTGCCACAGGCCATAATCAACTTGCCGCGATCGCTCTTCTTAAACCCATCCATTACTTTCGTTAAAGCTGTTTGCTGATGGTCGCGTAACTGTTTTTTGGCTTTGACCTTAAGAGATTGGGGCCGCTTAATACTGAACTGACTCCAATCAATTGGGCTGCTGTTTAAGTCCCGCACACCTAAGCGAGTCACTGGAATACTTTGATTTTTGAGTGCAGTTTCGGCGTGTTTGCTCCAGCGATTTGTTGTTGAAACAATCAATCGTTTTGTGAAGGGTGAACGTCCCGATGCCGTAAAAAAGGAGTCGATGTGGTGTTTGTCTAGAACTGTTTTAGGGTCGTAAAATTTACATTGAATGGCGCAATATTCCCCAGTGGCGCGTTCCTCTGCTACCAAGTCAATGCCTGTATCTGGCTCATCACCACGCCTGGGCCA
Source organism: Spirulina sp. LEGE 11439 (assembly GCF_059821285.1). Classification (NCBI taxonomy): domain Bacteria; kingdom Bacillati; phylum Cyanobacteriota; class Cyanophyceae; order Spirulinales; family Spirulinaceae; genus Spirulina; species Spirulina sp. LEGE 11439. The sequence continues at coordinate 179,768 of NZ_JCAMRX010000007.1, read as the reverse complement.
TTCCATCCACATCCACACATTACTGAAGAGGTCTTGGTAGATAGGGTCAGTTTTCAGATAAGCCTGAATTAACCGCTCAAAGCGATCGCCTTTGTCGCGTTCAGATGTAGCAGCATCTCTGAGTTCTTCTAGTATTGTGTGAATTGTGACGGTTTGAGTGGTAGACATTAAGTACCTGCCAAAAGATTGAACCTAGTCCATTGTCGTGATTAAAGCGATCTCGTCTTCGTAGTATTTAGCATAAATGAGATCGCTTTGCCTACCGTAACGCGATCGTTCTCAACTCCATCTCCCCTACAATTACAAAACTTTACATCCCACATTCCGCACTTCAAACATACTATAAATGATCTGAGGAGAGAATCGAGGTTCTGAGTGACTCAAAGGGAAGGAAAAATTCTGTATTACATTTTGTCGTGCGGAATGTGGGTTAAAATTCTCGATCTCGCAATCGCACTTTCTCCAAACTGCCTATGACCAATGCAAACTAACCTATTTTGCTCATTCCCAAAGTACGACAGAGAATATCCCTATACCGCAGATTTTGCTTATATTGATGAAACATCGGGGCTGCATATCGACATCGAGATTGACGAACCTTATGTCTATAATAAACATATACTAACTCATTATATTGGCTTGGATGACAAGCGCAATCGCATCTTTTTAGAACGAGGTTGGATCGTCTTGAGATTTGCCGAAGAACAGATCGTTCGCTATCCTCGCCAATGCTGCCAAACGATTGCAGAAGTCGTCGCGGCATTTCAAGGCCAGCAAAGCTATGGCGAAATTTCATTCCCTCCAGCGATTAAACATTGGACGGCAGAAGAAGCAAGGAAAATGATGTTAGAACAGTATCGCCAGTCTTATCTATAAGCCAAAGTCCTACCATTAGAGCGAAAATTTTGAGATGACCTACAGAAATCAAAAACTATAAAATTGTGATGCCAACCGGAAAAAATCAACAATAATCAATCCAGCGCATCCCTCTCGCATCATGACACAAGCCAAAGAACCCACCGAGCAACAACAGCGCATTGCCGCCATCGTCGGAGCCGATCCCCAAGGATTTCCCCTCGGTAAAAACAAAAAAAACCTTGCGCTCTACCGCGATTACCTCGCCGAACGCCTCGAGTTGCCTTGTCCGGTCGTTGATGAAGAAGAATACGAAGATGAATTCGAAGATGACGAAGACTTTGCAGCAGCCGAGGAAAGCCCCTATCGGTTCGTAGCAATCGCCAATAAGCTCGATCCAGTATCGGGAATTAACGGCATCTTCGAGAGTAACACCGACACCATGACCGCGCCGTTGCTGTTCGTCAGCGTTGCGGAAGATTCGCCGAATTATTGGCTGATTGAGGACTATAAGGCGTGGCAGTAATTTGAATTTCCATACAGAATCCCAAAATAAAATAGTGAAATACAATCGCCATACGCCTGCCATTCAAAATCTGTGTTATGATGAGAGCAAGAAAACTATGAGGCAACAAGACCCATGCAACTCGACAATGAAATCAACATTGTCTGGCTCGAAGATCCCGAAAAATACCCTTGGGTGCGCCAGCAATGGGCAAATTTCACCAAGCCCAAAGTTATTTCCAAATCTCGCCTCGCTCAAATCAAAAAACTATCGGGAAAACTTATCGGCTATGCAGAACTCGCTGACGACGCACCGAAAGATGCCGTCACAAAGCGCTATCATCGAAGACTTTTCACCCTTCACCACGACGACTATACAGCTTACAACAACGGAGAGTATCCAACTGAAGCAAAAGCGACAGCAACCATCGAGCCAACAATGGAAGGCAAGCACCCGCGCAAAGTTTTGTTCGACCCAGTACCCGACGAGAGCGGGACGGACACGCGAGGCCTGAAGTACGAAACCAATATTGTTTGGCGCAAGGATATAACGCAGTATCCTTGGGTACGCTGGGTTTGGCTGGACTTCACCACGCCGCAAGGGATTGTCAAGGAAGATTTAGAGAGGATGGAGGCATCGACGAGGAAGCTCATCGGCTATGGTGAATTAGCCAGCGATGCACCATACAGCTTCATTGACAGCTTAACAGGACAAAAATATTACTACAGGCGTGCTTTTGAACTTCACGAAGGTTCGGAACGCGACGACTATCGAGACTACGAAGAAGGGCGCTACCCCGGCGAGGCTCGAGAAACTGCCACAATACAACCCGGTGAAGACGGCTGGCATCCCAAGAAGAAATCGCAAATTTCCGTGAGGATTCCTCGTTCGCTGCATTGGAAGCTAGACCGACACTTGCACGCGACGGGACTCTCGCAAACTGAAGTCGTCATTGCCGCGCTCTCGCAATATCTCAAGGCAAAAAACGATACCAATATTTCAGCCGATATTTCCTTAGCCGAACGCATTGCTGCCCTCGAGGAGAGAGTGACTGCATTGGAACAAAAAGGTTAGCGATCGCCATCCACTTCTTCTTCATTCCTTCACTATGTCTCATTCCATGCCTCATTCCACGCGCCTGCCCGACGAACTTTATCGCCAATTACAAGAATTCCAATTTTCTTTCGAACTCCAGCACGGTCAAGCCACGCCGAGCTTGCAAGATATGATAACGCTGGCTGTCAAGCACTTCGTCCGCGACTGGGACGACGAAAGCCAACGAGCGCAACTGCTTGCAGAACTTCTGGGTTTGAGAAAAGCAGCGCGATCGCGTATGGGAAGACAAAACAAAACTCAGAAAAATAGCGCTTCGCAAGGGTGAAGAAATCGTAACATTAGTATCCAAAATATCTCATGCTTCCCAATATTCTCCTCATCGTAGACCTCGAAACCACTGGAGCCGACCCCGAGCAGCACCACGTCATCGAACTCGGCGCGATTCTCTACAGCGTCCCGCATCGCTGCACCCTGCAACAACTCTCGATGCTTTTCCCTGTTCGCGAGAATCCTCAAGAAGCAATTAATCATATCAGCGCCGCCGCCAGCCAAGTAATTTCCGAGTTTGACAGCGAGCCAGCTATCGCGATTACCTTGTTTAAATTTTGGATCGAGCGTGCCGATTATGTCGTGGCTCACTATGCAAAATTCGATAAGCAATGGTTTAAAGACCCGCTCCCTGCCGTAGACAAACCTTGGTTGTGTACCTACGATGACTTTGTTTGGCCGCGCAATCCCAAGCCAACTTCTCTTGTTAGCACGGCGCTCAATCATGGTATCGGGGTTAGCATGGCTCATCGCGCCCTCGCAGATTGCCAACTGATTGCGGCGTTATTCGATCGCGTCGAAGGATTCGAGGAGATTCTGGAAACAGCCATCGAGCGCTCAAAAGAGCCTTGGTATTATGTGGTCGCCAAAGTAGATTACCACACCAAAGACCTTGCCAAGGAGCAGGGATTTTGGTGGGACGGCGAGAAAAAGGAATGGCACAAGACGCTGCGGGAGCAGGATTTACAGGGCGAATATCGCGAGTATCCCTTTGAAGTTGAGTGCCGCGAGATTGCTAAATGATTTTGAGTGACCTACAGAAATTGAAAATATGCCCTGCTCCCAATGCCGCTTCTACACGTTCAATGCCTACCTCACCTGCACCGTGCATCCCAGTCGCGAGGATAGCCAAAATAGCTTTGATTGTCCGGACTACCAAGAGCGCGAAGAAAGTCAACAAGCGCAGTGGAGTCCGACAGGCTGGCGGTTTTTTGAGAGGCAGTTGGTGCGGGCGGTGGAGGGCAGGGAAGCCGTGGGGATGGTAGTAGGAGATGGCGGGAGGTACTGCCCGCGTTGCGGCTGGGAGGATGATGAGGCAGAGTGCTGTCGGGCTTGCGAAGCATTTGGGATACCATAGGTCAATTGAAATACTTCGCAATGGTTGCGAATCCGGGAACTTTGGAGACTCTTTCATCGGAGAAATAGTCCGAGGTAACGCCCAGGCTTAGTTCAAATGCTTTAAACCTAAATTACGATAAAGTCTGCTTCGGTTAGGTCAAAACGTCCGTTTAACTCTGCTAAGACTTCAGTATTATTAAACAGAATCTGGGTAGTTCCTCGGAACAATTCTACCGTCACGTCACTGCCAAAGCTAAGCCCCTCTGCCAAACCAATCAAGTCAACATTCTGCCGGAAACCAAGAATGGTGTCGATGCCATCACCGGATGCCAGCACGTAGATATCGGAACCAATACCTCCAATCAGAATATCGTTGCCACGCCCGCCTTCGAGCAAATCATCGCCGAAACCACCCGATAGGCGATCGCGACCAACTCCGCCAAGTAGGACATCATCGCCGAAGCCACCCGATAGGCGATCGCGACCAACTCCGCCAAGTAGGACATCATCGCCGAAACCACCCGATAGGCGATCGCGACCAACTCCGCCAAGTAGGACATCATCGCCGAAACCACCCGATAGGCGATCGCGACCAACTCCGCCAAGTAGGACATCATCGCCGAAACCACCCGATAGGCGATCGTTGCCATTTCCGCCAATACCGTCAGCCACAATCAACTCAAAGGTATCGCTGACAGAAACTCCAGCATTATCGACAGCCGTGACAGTGACATCAAAGATGCCCGACCTGCCGGAACTGCCGGAGAAAGCCCCGGTAACGGCATCGAGAACGATTCCTCCGGGCAAGCCAACAGCCGAGAAATGCAGCACGTCACTGGCATCTATATCATCAAAGTTGTTGCCGATCTCCAAGTTGAAGGTTTCATCGATCGCAACGATTCGATCCTCAATAGCACTCACCAACACGGGCGCATCGTTAATACCATTGATGGCAATCGCGATCTGTTGACTGGCAGTGCCATCCAAGGAGCGAACGGCGAAGGTTTCAGTTTGACTCTCTCCCGCACCGAGGAACTGTACGGCACTATTGGCAATGCGATAGTCAAAAGAACCATCCTCGGAAATGGCGAGATTACCCAAATTATTACCGACAGAAACGACATGGGTGCTGAAGAAGGCTTCCCCAGCATCCGCATCGCTGATGTTAAGAGTCCCGAATGCCGTCAGATCCGGATTGCTGGCATCTTCGGTTACGGAAGCCGAAGCATTGCCGCTAATGGTAGCGAGATCGTTAACTCCTGTCACGGTCACGGTCAGAGTATTGGTATCGATACCGCCATTCCTGTCATCGACTCGATAAGTAACGACAACTTCCGCCGTTTCCCCTGCCGCCAAGAACTGATAGGCGGCATCACCGGGATCGAAACGATAGCTGCCATCGTCATTCAAAGTCAATCCGGCGGGTGCGGTGTCGGCAAGGGAATAGATCATGGTATCGGTGGCATCAACATCAATTGCGATTAAATTCCCCGCGACGATCACGCCGTCTTCGATCGCGGCATCGGCAACCGCCAGCGAGATCGGATCGTCGTTTGCTCCGTTGATGGCGATCGCGATCGCTTGAGAAACCTTACCGCCATTACCATCAACGATATCATAACTGTATTCGATCGCGGCTCGTTCGCCCGAGGCTAGGGCATTATAAGCAGAAGGATCGATATCGAGATTGTTGCCGTTGAGTACAACCCCAGATGCGTCGCCAGAGATAAGATTGAGGTTATCGATACTGAGAATGTCGCTCGCATCGGGATCGGAAGCGCCAGTTAACAAATCGATACTGAAGGTGGCATCGTCTTCGCCAGTCTCGAATTCCAATATCGGATTAGCCACAAAAATCCCTTGCGTGCCGTCTGTAAAGACTGCAAGAAAAGCGATCGACGAACCGCTAATGGCCTCGCCACCAGTCCCTCCCGATACTAGAGATTTACCATTAAGGACATCGTTAAAATTGATGACTTCGCGAAAAGTACCACCAAATGTCGTGTAAGTCCCTCGTTGCCCCGAGCCCGAACCCGTGACGACAACAGCTTCCTCATCAATCGCTGCGATGCTAAATCCTGCAAACGTACCCACTCCATGGGGAATGGAGGTATTGGTATCGGCTATATTGGAAATCGTCCCGTTAATATTGGCGAACCATCCTTCGTACCTTCCCGAACCAAAGATGATAAAAGCAACATCATCCCCATCAATTCGGCTGCCGCCAACATCGGGAATAGAGCCGCTATAACCGGGAAAAGGAGTATTGCGGTTGGCAATCTCAGTCAGGACTCCATCAATTTCGGCATAAGTTCCGGATTGACTCGTGCTGGTATCGGCAAAGAAGGCAACATTGCCGCTATCAAAACCCACGCCGCTAATATTGGTAAACGAGCCACCTCCCGGAACGGGCGTACCGAGCTTGGCCACTGTCTCTATCGCGCTGTCGTTCGTTTTGTAGATGCCCTGCCCGTGACCCGAACTGAACCCAAAAAATGCCACCTCATCTCCATCGATCTGCGGATCGCCACTGGCAAAACTGGAAAAAGTGCCAAAACTCCCGATTGTATTGCGATCGACAGCAACCGATAAAACTCCATCGATATGTTTATAGATTCCAGTTTTATTGTTCGCCCGAAAAGCAATATTACTTCCTGAAATTGATGGATATCGATCGAACTGCGAAAACGTTCCCGAACCTCCTGGAATCATTGTTGCAGTATCGGCAATGCGGGTAAGCACGCCATCAAGACTGGCATAGATTCCCGATCGCCCGTTAACGGTCGCGAAGAAAGCAACATTATTGCCATCAATGGAAGGCGGAGCGCCAAACGATGCAAACGTTCCCGAACCATCGGGAAGTGCCATCCCCGTATCGACAATCTTGGTAAAGCGGTAGCCGAAATCGAGACCGTTGAAGTCAATCGTCGGATCGTCATTTGCTCCCTCCACGACAATCTCTACCGTGGCGGTATCCGTTCCACCATTTCCATCGCTGAGAACATAACTGAAAGTATCCGTTGCCGTTTCTCCAACAGCCAAGGATTCAAATTGACCGTTTGGATCGTAGGTCAAACTACCATCGGCTTGGAGCATCAGCAAAGCACCAGAGGCCAAACCGAGCGTTTGTCCGACTTGACTGGCTTGACTGTTAATGGCGGCTACAATCAACGGATCGCCATTCGGGTCGCTATCCGCTCCATTGCCGTTGTCCGCCAATACGTTCCCGATGAAAATGTCGTCCTCATTCGCAGAGATTGCGTCATCAACCGCCACGGGATCTTGATTGGCCGAGAAGCCATACACTACATAGGCTTTACCCGCCGAATCCGCGCCGGAGGCTCCAATAATAATGTCGTCAATGCCATCATGATTCAAATCCCCCGCATAGCTCACCCAGCGACCCAGACGGTTCGCGAATCCATTACTGGAACTGCCATCGGCATTATCGAAAGCGGTCATAGCTAAACCCGTGCTGCTATCCAATTCGGCAAGATCGAATCGTCCATTCGTGCCGATACTACTGCCACCGTAAACGATATAAGCTTCTCCCTGAAAACCGATCGCGCCGGGCGCTCCCACGAGAATATCGCCGAAGCCATCACGATTAAAATCTCCCGCGTAGCTGGCATCCGTGCCGGAACTATCGCCAGGCTGCCGACCATTGAGAACGACACCGTTGCTCCCATCCAAACCCGACAAACTAAAACTCCCCGCAGGTGCGACATTACTACCGCCATAAATAATGTAACTTTCGCCAGCCCCACCGTTAAGCGGTCGGGGAACGCCATCTGGATCGCCACCATAAGCCCCAAGGAAAACATCCTCATAGCCATCGCCGTTAACATCCCCCGCACTGCTGCGAGATCCGTGAGTCCCACCAAAACGATCCTCCGCATCGAGACCATTCATAAAAAAGCCATTGCTGCCGTTTAAACTGGACAAGGAAAAGCTGCCCGTAGGAGCAATATTGCTGCCGCCATAGACTACATAAGCTCGTCCGGCATCCTGACGACCTCCAGGATCTGCCAAAGGCGCTCCGACAATGAGATCGTCAAAGCCGTCGTTATTGACATCTCCGTGACTGACCAAGATACCGGCTCGTTCTCCTCCTTGCCAGCCATGAATGACAAAACCCGTGCTGCCATCTAATTCAAAGGGCTTGAGAACGCCATCCGCACCTACGACAGAACTAAAATCCCGATTGCCATAAATAACATAAGCACCGCCCCTGAGATTATTAATGCCATCCGCACTGATGATGACATCCGCCAAACCATCGCCATTGACATCCCCAGCATCGCTGACGCTGATACCAATGCGATCGCCCGGATTCAGACCCCAAACAGCAAAACCATTGCTGCCATCTAAATTGGCAAGGTTCAAAATGGGATCGGGGGAACTCCCACCAAAGACAACATACGCTGAACCCGCTTTATCGACACCGTTGGGATCGACGGCTTCGGCACCGATAACCACATCGTCGTAGCCGTCGCCATTGACATCCCCAGCATCGCTGACGCTGATACCAATGCGATCGCCTGCTGCAATCCCTTGAATGACAAAACCCCGACTGCCATCACCGCCGTTACTCGGCAAGAGCGAAGCCAGATCGAAATCTTGCTCGAACCCCAATTCGCGACCGAAGACGACGTAGCTCTCTCCGGCTGCATCCTTGCCATCAGGATCGGCATTGTAGGCACTAATAATCACGTCATCGTAACCATCGCCATTGACATCTCCGGCATCGCTTACCGAATTTCCCGCACTGTCGGCAAAGTCGATGCCGTGAATGACAAACCCATTCGTTCCATCCAGACTGACGGACAAATTCAGCGCGTCGGTCGTACTGTTTTGCTCGACCTCGACCGGCTTTCCATCGATCTCGATAGTCGCCAGATCGTTTTCGACTTGAAGCGCCCGCAATCGTCGTTCGTCTAAAGTTTCGCCGCGAATCAATGCGGAAAAAATTTCTCCCTCATCTCCCCTGCCATCTACAGGATTGATACGAGCATCAATAGCATGACCTATTTCCTCCAGCATGACCGCTACAATCTCTTCATCCTTGGCTGTCTCCAAAAAATCTTGTCTCAAATAAATTTGGTCTAGCTCTGCGGCATAAGCACCCCGCATTCCTCCCAACTCCGAACGAGAGCGAATTTCAATATCGGGCAACGAACTAAAATCGCCCCGCCCGAGCTGGGTCACTAACTCTTGCAATGCTTCGCGATCGACCTCCATCCCAAACGCGGGAGCGAGAATATCGAGGTGAAATTTTTCATTCTGAATAAAAGATTGCAACAAATTCTGTGTTGTCAACAGAAAGAGATCGAGGTTGAGAGAAGCAACTTCATCAGAAAAATTATCGGAAAAATCGTCGGTTAATACTGAAATCATGACGAATCCCTCACATCATCTTTCTCACACTTCGCACGCCAAATATGTTGTTGAATTATATTTTTACAGGTATTGCGCACCCTGAAAATCTGAAAATCTGAAAATCTAAAAAATAAAGTGCGAGATGTGGGATTTATAAGCAAATTATACCTAATGTTCGTGCTACTTACTGTTAATTTTAAAGAGTATCTGTAAAGAGATGTGACAAGAAAGCAACCGTCGCGATCGCATAGAAATTTGTCCGCGCTGCGATTGGGAAATCTCTGAAGACTGTGCATGATATTTTTCAGATCGAAAGCTAACTCCAAGGAAAACCATGAACAAAAAAGACCTAACCGAAGAAGTCGCGACAAAACTCAACATCACCAAGGCAGAAGCCAACGATGCCCTCAATGCTATCCTCGAAGCGATCGCAGACGCAGTTGCGCGGGGCGAGAAAGTCACCCTCGCGGGATTCGGCACTTTCAAGGCACGTGGCAAAGACCGAGAAGGGCGCAATCCCGTGACGGGAGAAATCCTTGTCATCCCTGCAACCAAAGTTCCTGAATTCAAACCCAGTAAAACCTTGAAGGAAAAAGTTGCTCGAAGCAAGAAATAACAAACACGTAGCCCATCATCGTTCGCCACGACGTTCCGAGGCAGTTCGGTTCATACCGAATGCAAAAGAGCCAAAGCGTTCGCAAAGCATCTCGAAACCTGTTATTCCCCTCTCACTCCGTACCGCACCAAGGTCGCGCGTAGCTTCGGAAAGGCAAAGATAACACAGAGGAAAAATACGGGATTCGCTTGACCATTGCCACCGCAGTTTCAGCAATATATTTTTCTTTTTCATGGCTTACAATGAAAAATCCAAGGAAAATCTAGGGAATATCAGTTGTACTCGGTAAGTCAAGCAAGATTAATACACAAACTGCAACTTAAAGTTTACCACGTATGCTCTAGTTTTAAAGCAATCGATGCTGTATATCTTATCTGGAAAATCCCGCGCTAATCCCAGAATATCAGGGAAAACCTCAAGAATACTCTCGTTTATTTGTTGTCCTTTCCAAGTAAATTAGATCGGCTCAGTTGTCAATCTGTTTAACAGGCATTACACCGCCGTCATTCTCAACTAATTACTCCATGTATGCGATACATTCCGATTGTCGCAATGCCTGTCAAATATTTTAGCAGAATTCACCGCATACCACTGGCAAGCCCGCTCCATCTATGCACTCTACATTACCTTTTGTTCTGCTTCGATTGCCGTCGATACAGTTGAATTTGCGGTAAAGATGCCGAACGCTTCAGAACAATATAAACTCTCATTCATGCCGATTGCGTCGCTATTCGTCGTTATCTTTGCATTATCGGGTAAATTTCGCGCTGTATTAATTTCCAGAAAATTCTTTTTCGGCACGGCAATACACGAGCAACGGAGAACCGTGCGAACAAAGTTCGTCCCGTTGGTTGTGCCGATGTTTCCCATGTTTCCTCGGAACGTTGCAAACCCAACAAAAACATCGAAGAGATAGCAACAATACCAGAGTAGCCATTGGAATCGTGGCTATCGGTGGCTGCAAGGAAAGGCGAGGAGAATAGGGAAGATGAGGCTTATCGGCGATCGCTGGCAAAACTGAAGGGATGATGTGGGCAGGGTTAGTGTTAGAAAAAACCTAGGTTAAATAAAACTCTGTATGGAAACTAAATCCCCTCGTCCCCACTGCACCCGATAGAACCGAGAGAAACCGAAGAGAACCAGCAACCACACAGCATCCCTACGCCCTCCGGATACGCTGCGCGAACGGTCATCCCGGCAATCACAGCAATGCAAAAGCTCTACATCGCTTTTCCGTGGCAACAAGGGCAACCCAGATCGCTCCAACAAAGCGAAGCTCATCAAACGCTCGAACTCTGTGCGAATGCAAGAAACAAAGACATCACGATTCTCAACGGCAGACGCGGAATAACAGAGGCGGCGCGGCGGATCGTAGCACGGGACTTTGAATGATATTGCTTTTCTTGGTATCGCGTAGTCTCCAGAAAACCGCCCTCGTCACCACGCGAGATATGCTGCTCTCTTTGCCAGCCAAGGACATTTACCATGCCCTGTACTTTACGGTCTGACCGGGGTAGACAGAAGAAACACGCAGAACTACCGCGCTGCCGTTGGACTGCCCTGCTGTCTTGGTTGGTTGCGGTGGGCTTTAGCGCTCTCCTTAGCGTATTCTTAGTGCATCCTTAGTGTCAAGAAAACACCTAGATTAAAATAAATTCCAATTGGAAATTGAAAATCTCGGCTATTCTCTCGCCCTCGCAGTACCCGATAGAGCCGCAAGAACCGAAGAAAACCAGCAATGCCTCTGTCTCCAACAATCCGCAGCAACAACCGCGATACTCCCTCCGGGAACGCTACGCGAACGCCACTGTCTCCAATAGAACCAAAAAGAGCCAAGCCATAGCATCACATCCCAGCAACCACAGCCCTACAGCACGTCCCGTGGCAACCCAAAGACAACCCAGACCGCTCCAGAAGCAGTAAGAGCTACATCCCCTCGATAGACTCGCGAGAACGCTTGGAGGCAAGAGCATCAAGCACAGATAATCCCCTGACTTCCCACGGCAGGCGTGGGATAGCAAAAGCAGCGCGGCGGGTCATAGCACGGGACTTTAATTGATATTTGATATTGTTTTTCTTTGCGATCGCGTAGTCAATCACCGGGATATGCGCCACAAGGACAGGCTTGCCATACAATCCCCTATACTTCGCGGTCTGACCAAGGAGATGAAAGAAATCCGTGCTACCGTTGGACTGCCCTGCTGGGGTGGGTTTGCACCAAAACATCTAGGTTAAAATAATCACTCCGTAAAAACACTGAAACCTCGGTATCTCGCGTTCTCTGGTGCAGCCCGCCGATTCTATCAGACGCAACACAACGCGGGCAAGGCATAGGAGCAAAAGCAGTTTCGCCGCCCCTTTGATTCTTCCATTCTCTCGCATCTCCTTGCTCCACATTGCCAACCGCGCCTGCCATTGGTACAAAGCTCGAATAGCCTTAGAACCGCCTTGAAGCGCCTCTGGGCAGCTTTATCACTCCCTTGGATGCAGTGAGCCTTGCTTTGCCGCAACTATCTTTGTTTTTTAAAGCGTGCGACAGCTTAACTGAGCGATCGCCGTACACCAGAGACGACGAGGTATTCTACCGAGAGAATAGCGCACGCGGAAGAAACCTCGTATTCCTTGCCATTCCTAGTTTTCAGCGACTTCCTCCGCATAACAAAGGAACAAACGGAAACAACAAGAAACATAGAAGCATGGGAGAGCCATCGCCCGCAATAGCAATGCAACGTAATACCCAGCAATGCTCGACTCTCGGCAACCTCATCGAAAGCCACCGCAAAGCAGCAATCGGCAACGAAACCTCTGCACATCCAGCGATATTCAGACGACAACCATGCGCTATCTATCTGCCATACAATCCACGGTCATATCAGAAGAGCCTGCGATGGGCTGCAAGTACCAAAGAAACCGTGCAGGTTATGGTACTAATGGTACTGGTGTTTGCATACAAACACCTAGGATTATTTCAAATTCCATACAGAAATTGAAAATCTCTCGCCCCTCCAATACCCCAAAGAGCTTGGTATGTCTAGCTTTGCGAGGAATTCAGCATCTTCTGCAACTCCATCGCACTCCTTAGTTTCTCCTAACTTTCCGGCAAAGCAGCAGGAGCTTGGCTTTCGGGAAGTAACAGGGGGCGTTGGGGCTGCAAGTTGCTCCAAGCTAGTTCTTTGAGTTCTTCAGAATAACCGAGGAACAGGCTTTTCCAGTTATCGAAGGTGGCTTTGGTATGAGACTTCACCTTGCAAGCGAAGCTCTTCTGCTTGTCCCCGGCTTGTTCGCGGGCAACCTCAAACTCGAAGACGCACAAGGCTTTAAATCGTGCATCTTTGCCCCGCGCCGAAATCCCATTGGCGATGGCGTGGCAGGTGGTAATCTCTTGGCACAATTCCTGCCAGTGTTGAGCAAAGGTGGCTTGATTAGCACCCTTAGCGGCATAGACAAAAGGAATGCTGTGGCAGGGTTGGTTGTCTTGGTTCAATAGTACGACTTCGTAATACTGAATATTTTGGGCGTTGGAGTTATCGCGGTGTTCGTAGTAGCGACCGAGCAGTACGGTGGTCTTTTGTTCCTGCGATTGCTCGCGGTCTAGTGCCATCACTGGCGTGCGCGGCATGACAAGCATTCGAGGTTGTTTCAGGAGTAACCCGCGTTCCTCTTCGCCCGACGACTCGAAAGCGTAGGTCACGAGTTGTTCGGGGTCGTAATCGAGCCAGCCCGCGATCGCCAGTTGGCTTTCAGGGATAAAGTAGCCGCAATTATTCTTGTTCGTGCCGCGCAATGCCTGAATGCGAGGGAGCTTGGCGTTCGGATCAATGAACGACGGGTCGCAGAATTCGTCGCGTTCTGGAGGGGCTGAAGGAATTTGCTGAGGCTCGTTGATAGGCTCGTCGGCAATCACTTCGACTTCAGGGGTTTCAGGGGTTTTTGTCGGTGCAGGAGATGTTTTGGCTTTCATCGAGACTCCTTGAATGGCTTGGATTTACTTTGATTTCACCCCATACTTTACTTTTCTTAGTTCTTTTGTTCTTTTTCTTCCCCATGACTCCTCATGACTCCCCACTCCCTCACTCCCAAGTCTAGCGCGATGATACGACCAGTAACCTCTATACTGCCCTGACCTTTCGGATAACCAAGGCGGCTAGTCGGTCGCGGCGGGCTAAGAACTCAGCACCTTCGAGATCGCCAGCAATCCCCGCCGCGACGGACGCTTACCGACAAGAACCCAGTCGGGCGCGGGCTAAGAAGAATAACCTTGGATATTCGAGAGCCAACCCCGCGCCGGACGGCAAACCCCAGTCAAGCGCTATGATTACTCTAACTTAGAGGAAAGCAAGAGAAACTCGGTACTACCAGACTTAAGACAGTACCGAGAAGAATAAATTATTGATAAGGAATATCGTCGTAGTTAGTATCGCCGTAATCGTCAACAATGGCTACGGGAACAGCCACGGGCTGAGATTGCCGACGCTCGCTAACAAAACTATTAGTGCTTTGGGGAGCGGGAGAATTCGCGGGATATTGCGTGCGAACTTGGGGTTGAGCGTAATAACTGTTTGTAGCATTACCGTTGCTGCTGTAACTTTCGCGGCGCTTCCAAGATTCCTTGTTTTCAATAATCAGCATCGTCCGATCTTTGCCAAGTTTCCGTTCTGCAAAGGCAAGCAATTCTTCGAGGGTCGCTTTCGGATCTTCGGGAATGCCAAAGGTAAGTCCGAAGTAATGCTTAAAGCGAGTCCACGAAAATTCTTCGCCGCGTTCCTTGGCTTGCTGGCTCAATTGAAAACCGAGAGCCTGCTGCAAGCCGTAGTAACAGCGTTTGAAGTGGTTTTCGGGGTCGAAATCGGGAATGCCGTAGTGACCGAGAGACTGATTGAGTTGCTCGATGCGGTCGAGTTTGGGTTGTTGGGATTTAGCGGTAGATTGTGCGGTCATAATTGACAGTAACTCCTTAATTCTCTTTGTTTTCACTTCATGCGAAAGCTGTTTTTTTGATTTTCTTTATTATTTCTTTGTCTTTCTTACTTTCTTAGAATTTCCAGAAGAAGCGAAAGATAAAAGAATATTTATGATGCTCTGGGAAAAGCTCGAATTCAGCGTTAATTTTGCTGGCTAACTCTTCGAGCAATGGCAATCCTTTAACCCAAGCATTATCATAAAAGCAGATATCGAGTACGGTACTGTTATTGCCTTTCATGTCATCTCGGCCAAAGCGATAAACTACATCGGGAAATTGTTCTTCAAAGTCAAACGATTCCGACTTTATCTTATTTGGATTGAAAGCATTATGTTGTGGAAGCCAAATTAGTAATTCCTCCAGTGCTGCCAGAGAAAAATCCACGAGATAATTTGGCATAAATTTGTGAACTTTGCGAACGTACCAGTAAATATCAGAGGATGGAATTAAGCCCGGATAGCCTTCGCGAACGCTGACGCAAATATGTCCACTTGGTAATTCTTCATTTTTCTGCATTTGCTCGACTTTATCAAAAATATCGGGCATAAAAGGATTACCATCGTAACATCGAGCTTCTATCTCGAACTCGCTTTGATCGTAATATTTACCGCTAGATTTAAAGCAGATTAACTTTGCAGTGACTTTCATAGTTTCTTGATTTTCTTCAGTCATCTTCCTGACCTCTTTAATTGTTTCACCTTCGCGATAGCCTTTTTCTCTTGGCTTTCTCTTTTCTTCTTTATTTCTAGAGAAAGCCAATGAAATTACGCTGCTATTAAAACTACACTCCCAAGCCCAACGAGCCACCAATATTTTCGTAGTTCTTTAATCCAACAAACCGCACCGAATAGCCCATAAATTGCCACAACCATCACTGGGTGTAATGATAATTCCAGACTCGAAAATGGCAGCGCATTCGCCAGATTAATCAGAGCCATCAGCCAACTCAAAGGAATTCCGACAACCCACGCGATCGCGCTTCCCAAAGGCGGTAAAATTAACGAAAATCCCGCGCTGATAAAGCCGCCCAAAGAGACAATGAGAACCAAGGGAGTCGAGAGAATATTGGTAAAAATGCTGTACGTTGGAAAGCGTTCAAACACGCAGATAGCGAGGGGAAACGTCCATATCTGCGCGGCTAAGGGTATCGCGATCGCCGTGGCAATGGTGGGCGGCACAAAATCCAGCTTCTTCACGATGGGCTGCAATGTTACCAATAGTCCTAAAGTTGCCAAGAAACTTAGCTGAAAGCCCAAATCCCGAATCCATAGCGGATTCCAAAGCAGCAAAATCGCAGCAATGCTAACTAAAGTCCATAAGGGAGAATCTTTGGGCTTTCGTTCTCCCGGCAGTTCGTATTGCATCAGTGCCACCAATCCTGCAATGCTCATCAATGCGGCACGACAAACTGAAGGCTGCAACCCAGTCAGTCCGACGTAAATAACGAGGGTGACAATGCCAACAACGAGATTTTGACAATCTGAAAGGTTCAGCTTTTTCGCGATCGCCATGACCACCCCGAGCAACAGCGAAACGTGAAAGCCCGATGCAGCCAGAACGTGCGCCATACCCGCATTGATAAATGAGTCTCGCACGAACTCCTCTAAGTCCACTGCTTTGCGACCGAGAACGATGCTGGATAAAGTTGTGTTGCATTGTGCGGTAATAATGCGCTGTCGCAACATCCACAATCCTTTAGGTTTCTCGCCGACTTCGCTCGCACGCGATGCCGACAATCCCGCAAAAGCGCCGTGACGGGCGAGATAAGCGGCAAAATCGAACTCTCCCTCTGATGATGGGCGATACAGCGTGCCAATGAGTTTAACGCTCTGTCCGGCAACCAAATCCTCTTCGAGTTTCCCGGCGGGCATCGTCACGTAAAGTTTGCCATCGACCCGATTATCGAAGAAATATTCGGGTTTGAAGAAGAACTTAACGCGATCTTCTGAGGTGCGCCGGGGTTCGCTGGTAACATAGCCAACCACGACAGCTTTAACGAACTGCTCTTCACCGAGATGATGAGAAATATCAGAGTTGGATGGTGAAGGAAGGCGAACTTGATACCAACCCAATGCGATCGCAAATGCCAGAGTGAGTGCAATGCCTTGTTTGGATTGCCAGCAAATGGCAGAGACGAACGCAATGCCGATGCCGAGCAGCCAAAAGTGCAGCAAGTTCTCAGAAAATACCGACGCGCTCGTGCCGATAACGATGGCTAACGCAAGGGAATAATAGAATTTCATGGGACTTATTCCAATTCTTCACTCTTTGCGAGAGCCATCTTTATTTTCATTTTCTGTATGGAATTTAATTTTCTTCTACGGACAACTTGCAACATCAGTTATCCCCGCAATCCCCGTCTCGTAGAAGAAATCCCCAGTATTGCGAGCCTCAACACCGCTCAAATCTTCAACCTTGAAGCTCCAGCCATTCGGGTCTAACTCGTAGCCTGAATCTCCTGCACTCGCGGTATTTCCCGATAAATTAACGCAAACCTCGCGGCGGCTGGCTTGGTTGATGTCGATGCCATCGTCGTTAGCGATCGCGATGTTATCCAAAATCTCGTAATTCCCTCGCGCCCAATCGCGGTTGTTGATGAAAATGCCGTTATTGGCTGCATCAATATTATTGTTGGCAATTTCGGCTTCAACAAAAGCAAAGTTCGCCGCGTCAATGCTAATACCTTCGGGAACATTGGCGATTCGGTTATCGGTTATCAATGCCACGACGCGCGAGTTATTATTGGCATCGAGATAAATTGCCGCATGGCGAGTATTATCAATGGTATTGCCTCGGATTTCCAGATTTACCCGCGCAATGCCGTTGGCTTCAATTTCAATGGCGTTACTGCGAGTATTCGAGATTTCATTGTTGGCGATCGCAATCTGGTTATTGCCGCGAGCGTCAACGAATATGCCGTCGCCGTTGGGGTTGGTAATGCGATTGTTCTCAATGTTTAACGTGCCATCGGTAATCGTGGCAAAAACTCCTTGACTCGCGGCAAATCCAGATAGTGCAGAGTTATTATTCATCGTCACGCTGCCATTAATATTTGGCCGCCGTCCCGTGCCGCGATGAGGTAAAGGTGCGAGGATTGTCTTGCCCTGCCATAGTATCGGAATTACACTAGATGCACTGGACATCAACGCCACG
This sequence comes from Spirulina sp. LEGE 11439, assembly GCF_059821285.1. NCBI lineage: Bacteria > Bacillati > Cyanobacteriota > Cyanophyceae > Spirulinales > Spirulinaceae > Spirulina > Spirulina sp. LEGE 11439. Next base: position 161,858 of record NZ_JCAMRX010000007.1, on the reverse strand, counting down.
CCTGCGGGAATAATAAGATTGCGATTGGCATCGACCTCGTGAACGTATACCAAATCTCCCGGCTTTGCTTGGTTCAGCCCATCTTCAATACTGAGAAGTCGGCTATCTTCGACATAGATAAAATCGAAGGGAATATTTCGATCGTCTTCGCCGGTCGTGGCAACTAAAAGTACGTGATAAGGTCGTTGGGTTTCTGGATGAACGGCAATTGTTTCGCTATCGAGGGTTTCCCATTCCTCCGCGATCGCGATGCGGTTGCGCCGTCGCACTGGTTTATTATTGATGCCGATGCGAATGCTGGCAAAAAGGAGATTATCGTCACTTTGATATTGTAGGTTAATCGTGGTGTTATCATGGGGTTTGATTTCCAGCCGCGCCGCACCGTTGAGTTCGTTGAAGTAAGAGAGTCCCAAATACCCCTTAACTCCCTGAAACAATTGCAATCCCAATTCCCCGTCAACTCCAAGCAATGCCCGTTCGTACAGCATATCTCGTCGCGATCGCAGAATTAACTGGTTGCCTCGGATGGTGCTGTGGGTTAAAGTGTCGCTGGAATACGCGAGTTGCCGCGTTTGACCGATGGGAAGATAAGCATTAGCGCGAAATTCAAGAGAACCCAGAAACTCAAGACCAACGCCAATTTGCTCGAATTCATTACGGTCGGTGGAGTGCCTATCATAGCCGATATATGCGCCGAAGTCTTGGCTGCGATGACCGAGTAGAATGCTGTTGTCGTCGAGTTGGGCAAAGGTAATGTTGGATTCACTTTGTTCAAGGGAAATCCATGCGGGCTGGGCAATACTCCCTAACGGGAACGCTAACGCGAACGAGGGGGCTGCAAGCAGTAGGGAAAATAGAGGAAGTAAGTGCTTCATGGTTCTTTCTCATTTTTCTTCACCTCCTGCGAGAGCCTTTATTTTTCAATTTATTATTGGATTTAACTTTTCCAAACGCTGCTCTAATTGAAAATTTAAAAACTCCCGAAACTTCTCTCGCTTTTCCATCGGAGATTCAATGAGTTTCTCAATCGGATAAGAAATTGCCGCACGCTGCCGCGAATAAATCCAGACTAATTCTCGGATTCGATATTCGTCGTTGAAATCCAAGAGGAAATAGCCGATCTGCTGCCAATAATTCTCCAATGTCATTGGCGATCGCTTGAAACTGGTGCGAATATCGTACAACTCGTTACCATAGATAAACTGCGCGTCCGCACCACCGACCAACGCACTGCCCTCGAAGGCAGGGTTATTAACGAAGCGCCTCATGGCACGGTCTGCCACCAACTGCGGTCGAATGCCGTTCAATAGATTTTCAATATCCTCGAGCGATCGCTGAATCTTATCGCCCGTTAATGCCTTGCCCTGCAACACCGAAAGTATGGGATGCCGAGTATCATTGCGTCCGTATTGCTCTAATCCCGCCATGACTGCAAAGTGAAGCGGGGTGGGTTCTGAGGAGATTAAGCAACTCCATAAATCCTTATGGAAAGCAATCGCACCATCGTATACTAAAGTTCCCTCAAAACATTGCCAACCCCCGATAGCATAGCGAATGCCTTGGATGACCGCCAAGCCCACGAGAGCAAAATCTACTTCGCGATACTGCACTCGCGGCATGAGCGCATTGTGATGCTGAATGATGGCGAGGGCGGCGGGAATGTTGCAGTTTATTTCAAACCAATGCCGCACGGGGGAATTCGGGTCTTTGAGGTGTCGGGTCAAGCTCATGTTCTTTGGGTTTCCTCATTTTTCTTCACCTCCTGCGAGAGCCTTTATTTTCATTTTCTACTTGGAATCTGATTTTTTCCAAGTCCAATGCTGCGATATCTGCGACCCGCCTTGAAACCTGCCGAACTCACAGCTTGCCAATCACTGCCTCGGGACAATGCCGATCGATGAGCGCAGAGACAATCTGCCAGTCGCCGCCCGCCAAGCCGCATCCCATGCCATAAGGCAAATATACTGGCAAACTCAGGCAATTGCTGGTCGCGCGGATTTTCTGGAATGCGATTGCCACTGCGTCGTAATCGGTATGGCGCTGTCCCTTGCCATAACTTTGCTGCCCTGCGAGATTGCAAACATACAAGGGCGCGTCAGAGACTTTAACGAATTGGACGCTGCTGAGAGTGAAGTGGGTTAAATGCTCGCGATATTTTTGAGAAACAATGGGATAGCGATCGCGAAGTTGCTTGGCCAGTCCCGCACCCATCTTGCCTTGCAAATTCACTTGATGCACGAGGATGCCGCGTTGAATCGAGAGGAGATTGCAGTGGATTATTTTCATAACTTACAAAGCTCCACATATTGTTCCTTGAGAGGCCAAAAAATAATGCTCCAACGTTCCGACGCGACGGGTTCGATGCCGTGAAGTTTCTTAGAATTAAACCGAACGATTTCGCCATCTTCAAGGATAAAACGTTCTGGAATATCTTGCTTGCTCTCTGTCATCAAAAATGTCGCATCGCCTAAGTTAATACTCGCTGCGATTGGCGCAAATACGGTATGGTCGCGGTGCAATTTAATGCAAATATCGGGCGCATAGAGTAACAATAAACCAATGTGAAATCCCGGCAAAATTTGCTCTCCTAATGCTTCAATGAATTTATCGCGATAGCCTTCGATAATCGTAGGATTCTTTCGCAGATCGCATTCTCGACGCAGCCAGAGTTCTCGCCGTCCTTTAGCATAGCCGCTCATCGTTGGCGTTAGTAATTCGCGGCGTTCTTCGCACCAGCAATGCAAATTTGCTAACTCCCGATCGCATAGCTTTCTAATTCTTTCCAAGCTCATTCTCATTCTCCCAGTATAATGCGATGATGAAAAAATTTAATGCTGAAATACATCGGACTTATCGAACATTCAGCCTGCTATATATTCCACTAAATCTTCGAGATCGGCTTTGTATGGATTGCGATAAAATTGTTCGCAACAAGGCATCGTAAAGCCATCGCCCCGGCTATCCCACGGCGTACAAACCGCCCACAAATACCATTGCGCTTGATGGCTCGAATAAATATTGCAAATGACATAATCATTGCAGAGAATTTTAAAAGATTCTCCGGCAATGACATGATATTGAAGATACTGATGCAAGTTTTCAGGCGCGACGGGTGTTAATTTCACTTTCATTGCTTCTCTCCATTTTTATTTTACCCAGAGCATTTGTCATTTTCTTTGGTTTTTATACGTCAAGAAATGCCAAGGCTTCTCCAACGCTCATGGTCGCTCGATCCGACCGCATCAAATCAACGTATTTGCAAAACTGCTTTGCCCAGTCTGGCAATTCACAAGATTCATATCCGCAAATCAATAAGTCATTCCTGAAAATTAAGTCATCTTCATCGATTTCTACATCGATACAATGTTGCTCGTCAAAGTATTTAACGAGAGGATGAACTTCTGCCGTAATGCCCATGCTTCGCGAGTAATCGCCAACTAATAATTCGGGGACTTTGGCTTCCAACCAATTGCGAAATTTTTCTAGGGTTAGCTCTCGATATAATCGTCCTGATGTCATTTTCTTAATACTCCGAATCACTGCAACAATGCTGCCAATCTTGCTCGTCTAAATACTCTTGATAGCGACGTTGAATATTGCTATCTGCTCCTTTCAGGAGAGCTTCGCTAACGCTTTCTAGTTTAGCAGAATCATCGAGATAAATCATCGTAATTTTGTCGGCTTTTGCAGTAGAATTAGACTTGTGAATTGTTGTAGACTTCTGCATGAGTTCCCTCCTATTTTTTACCCATGCGGAAGCCTTTTTATTTTATTTTGACTTTCATTGTCCGAAAGAAATGCAGGTTGAATAGTGCTTTGTTATCCTTTTAATTTGCCCTTGGCGCATCGTGCCGATAAGTGTAGAGATGATAATGCAGCGCTTGATTTTATGTTTTTTATCGCTGATTGTAATTTTACCGAGCCTGCCGTTGGTCGCGCCGTACCATTTGAATTGAATGCGGCATATTTTCGTTGTGCGATGGCAATAAACCGTAGTATCTTTAGGGTCGAGGTAAACACCGTAAAAGTATTGCCATGCGGCATCGTTAAGGTCGAGGGGATTCATTTTCTTCGGATGCGATGCGATGACAAAGCCGCTATCGGTGGGCTTGATACTGACTTGCCAATCGCGGGATTGCTTGCGGGCTTCGTGTTTGGCATTAATCAAAATGCGATGCACTGTGTCGTTAGCGGAAATGATTTTTTGGCGCTGCACGATGCCAATAAATGAAGCTGCGGCAATCGTTCCTAGAATTCCAATGATTATAATGATAATTATTTGCTCGAGCAGCGTAAATCCGGATTCTGTATTGATTTTCATGGTACTTAAAAATGCCCTAGGTTTTCACCCAAGGCATTGCTAATTTTCTTGTTTTTCTTGTTTTATTGCATTCAAATTACTTCGCTGGCGACGAAATAACCAGCTTTTATCGAATCAATTGCAGCGTAAATTTCATCTCCCGATTTAACCGAAGCGAGCGGGGAGTCGATAATTATAAAGCCATCTTTAGTTTGCAAAGAAAATCTCATGCGATCGCCGAGATTAACGATGAGAAAGCCAATTGTCCCGTGGAGTATCATAACTGCACCTATTCTTTATTTTCATTCCTTGCAGGTGCAGTTTTGCTTTAGTTTTATTTGTTATAAAATGGTATCTTGTTTGCATCGCTTACATCGACAACTTGAAAACCGTTATTAAGGTCAATATCCTCTGCATATTCGGGATTCCGTTTGAGCCATTGTTGCGCTTCTGATTCGCGCTGTCGCTTAATGCGAGTCACGCTCATCGGCTTGGCTTTCGGTGCTGCCTGACGCTCGCGTTCTGTCTCGGAAGCAATGCGATCGGCGTTGTTCGCTTCTGCCTCAAATTCTGCCTTGCCGATCTCGCCTGCTTGGTATTGCTCGCCAGCGATATGTGCTGCATCGGTGGCATCGTTGTAACGCTTTCGCGCTTGCTTCTGTGCTTTTTGGGCGTTGCGGCGTTCGAGATAATCCTTGTTCATTTGCAAGAGAATCTCTTTAATGCGCTGGAGATTTCGCACTCGCGCCTTCGTGTCATCGATTCCCAAGAATGCTTCGGGATTGGCAATAAAATCCTTGATGCCGATGTTAATCTTCGCTGCCAGTGCCATCATCTGCGAGAATGTCTCGGCTTGTTGGGAGTTAAATTGCAGGCTATCAATGCCCCACGAATCGAGGTTGATACTGCCCTGCCAAGATTGTCGTCCGCGCTTTTGCATCACGATGACATCGGGTACTTTAGGAGAAGTAAGAATAATTTGCCGTTCGTTCTCGCGTAATGTTGCTTGCAGTTGAATCACTCCGATCTTTGCCGCGTACTGCACGATTCCTTGCAAGCTATCGGGTTGCTCTTCGGTTTCTCGTCGGTCGCCGAGGAGTAGATTGCCGTAGTTCTCTAGCGTATATTCGAGTAGTTCGTTGAGTGCCAGCCGGACTTCTTTAAAACTGCGAAGATTCTGAATATTTTCGAGAGCGAAGGCTTGCTCGAAGTTTGCATTGAATTTATTGTAGAGATAAAGATTCAAGGCGTTCGTATCCCATTCATCTTGAGAATAACTGCCGTCATTTTGTCGCCGTCCCGGTGCGATTTTAAATTGATTGAGTTCGCCGGCTTGCAAGGCTTCCCAGAAAGTTGCCTTGCGATCGCGGTGCTTCCACATGACTTGCCGTAGCGCGTAAAAGCATGATTTATATTGCGAGAGCGTTTCTTGCAATGCCGATTCTGCTTCGCTGGCAGGGTTAGCTTGAGGATTGTAGGAATTGAGTAATGTAGTATCGAGCATGGTAGACTCCGTTTATCTTTGTTTTCAATTAAGTTTTTGTTTTTCTTTTTTCTTCTTTATTTTTCTTTTAAAACTCGATAATTAATCCTTCCTTTATCATCCAATTAATACAACTTTTAATGATATCCCCATGACAACCTAACGGTTTGCACCAACACACTAATTCAATATCGTTTTCACTATCTAGCATCATCTCGCCAATTCTGATTAGCTCATCATAGACTTCGCCTTTTCCTTTCCTCACTTCTTCCCAAAGCCATTTTTTATATAATTCAATACATCCTTCCCTTCCGTATTGCTTTACGCTAAATTTATTGCCTAAAATACTGCCTTGCATTCCATAGCTATTCCTGCCAATATAAACTTTGTTTTTCCCAAGCCAGCCGTCGATTTTACCGTTCTTAATTAATAGCATAATCACCTCTTTGCTTTTTTTTATTCAGCCTTTTATCAGCATGGGGCAAGAGAGTGTCAAGGGCTTTCGCAGGCTATGCCTGAGATGCTAGAAATTGTTGGGAAAGCCTATTTTTGATTTAGTAGTTCTTGGCTTGAAAGAGCGAGAAGGATTGTAGTAAGAAGCACGATTTTATTATTCGCTCTTTTAAGACTTTAGAACTTCTTCAAAAATACGGTTTCCCTTACAATTTCAGCACCCTTGACACCAGCAAACATTCGCGAAGCATCCTTAAATTTGCCCCATGCTATACTGAGAAAGGCTGAAAAAAAGCTGTGTTGCTGCCGATCCCGACCTAACTTATATAGCCCACCAGCCAAACCATACTCATCTTGGAGTGGCGGGGTTTTGTTCGCATCTTTGCGGACAAGCCCTGCCCGACGAGATGAGTTACGCTATAAAAAGAAAATATTCGATAAACCTATCTTTCAATAGGCTCATCGAATTTGATAAAACGCTTTAAAACTCTACAATTCGCACTGCTAAACCATACTGTTTCGCTAAATCGATCATATGATTCGTGCCACGACTTTGCCTATCCCAGAATGCTACTAAAGCATCTGCATTCTGCGCCATAACTTCGTTGCGTTTATAACCCGCACTTTTGCCATAGAGATCCCAATTCGCGAAATATTGCTTTAAATTCAGATTGCGATCGCGTGCATAGCATTCGCCGAGTTTATCTGCACCTCTCGCCGCTCCCGATACGATGCAAATGTTACTTTTATTTTGCAAGAGATGATCTAGTTTCTGCTGCATTAAATTGTAATTATTGAAATTTCGCGAACCTGCAACGATAACTCTAAACATTGTAATTTCTCCTAATTCGTCTTAGTCGATTAGATAAGCTGAACTAAATTCAGCATCTCTCGACCGCTTTTTTTCTTCAGCCACCCGATCGGCATGGGGCAAGAAAATGTCAAGGGTTTTCGCAGAGCTATGCTCTGGGATGCTAGGAATTGCGAAGAAAGCCTATTTCTCCTAGCATTTCTTAGTGAGGAACGAGCTTAGAACTTCTTCAAAAATACGGTTTCTTTTTGCAATTTCAGCACCCTTGACACCAGCAACATTCGCGAAGCATCCTTAAATTTGCCCCATGCTATACTGAGAAAGGCTGAAAAAAAGCTGTGTTGCTGCCGATCCCAACCTAACTTATATAGCCCACCAGCCTGCTTCGTCGGTTAGCGATCGTGCCGTTGCTTCTCTTCAAACGGAAATAATTTAGCGATCGATGGAAAAGCGATCGCTATCATCAAAAAACCATGCGGGACAAAACCCGCCACACCACTCACCACGACAGCCACCAACCGCCCCCCGCCGAAACCAAGCCAAAGGACGCAGGCGGCACGACCCCAGCCGGCAACCAGACCGCGCACGAAACACCCAACCCCAGCGCCAAAGCCAACGAAGCCCAAGACCCGGACCCCAACCCGCAGAAACAAGACCGAGAGCAAGACGACGGCACCAACCCCGCCGGACAAGACCGCCCCGGAAACGACACCAGCAGACCGCGCCGAGCCGCCAGCGCCCGCACGAAAGCAGCAGACCGCCGCGCAAACGACGACCGCCCACGACCGAACGACGAAGCCCGAAACACCGAAGCACCCGGAAAGAAAGACCGAACCCGCGAGTCAACCCCCGCCGCACAGCCGACCAGCACCGCCGCACCCGGACGCACCGCACCGCAAGCAGCCACCAAAGCCGCACCCCCGGAAGAGCAACGAGACCCCGAAAACCCAACCACCGAAAACCGAGAAAGAGAAGCAGGAACAACAAACGCAGAAACAGCCACGGCAACCCCCAACAGCAAACACAACACTGTTAAAAGCAGCACGGGCGATGGGCTGTCAAGGGCGCGGGCTACTCACAGAAAATGTTCGATATAACAGTTAATACCCGCGCTTGCATTGCCCTTGACAGCCCGATGGGGGTCTGGGGGTTTCCCCCAGATAACAAACCGCAAAGCGTCCTTATTAGCCCGTGCTATACTGGAATAACCTGTGTGTGTGATATATTCACGCAACTTTAGCCTCTTTCGCTTTAGTGAAAGAGGCGATAAAGAGTGCAGGGGGGTTAAGCCCCCCCAAGCGACGCGGATGATATATGTATAAGACGCTTGCGTCTTCGTTAATCTCTATATCACCCTAACTTGTCGGCTTCCTCAGCAATACAACAATATTTTTCTCACAGAATAATCACTTAATATCTCTACAATCCTTGCTCGGAAATATGCCCTACTTCTCTCGTAATCGCCTCTTCTGAATCCGAATCGTATGATAACCCGCAGGATTAGGAAAGATTTGATATCACCAGCCTTTGTAATTTTTCATTGTTTGACTTCTTGTAACTATTTCATTTCTGCGATCGCTATTTTCTTTGTTCTTTCTTTAAATACTCAACAAAATCCAATAATTCCTCATCGCTCAACATTTGTCGCGACGACTTGCCATAGAGCTCTTGCAAGCATTGCCGTCCTTGCTCGTTCGTCCAGCCCAAACGATCGAGTTCGAGATTGGTTTGTCGCAAGATAACACAAAAATCAAAGCCTTCGGTTTCTTCAACGACTTCCTCAGCCTCTACCGTCACCCAAGACTGCAAGGGTTCTTTGGGAAACGACGCGCCGCCGTAGAGCTTTTTAAGCGCCTCGAGGACTGCTTTCTTATCAAACCCATAGGGAACAAAGAATAACGAGAAGATTGCCCGCGTAATCGCAACGTATAATAAGTTCCATTCTTGGCGTACTTGCCAATCAACCTGCGCTTTTGCCATGAACGGCATATCCTGCGAACCCAAGATAAAAACCCGTTTGGCTTCGTCTCCCTTGGCTCGGTGGATGGTACTGAGCCACACGCTAACCTTGCCATTGTCGTCGAACAATGCCTGAATGCGATCGCCAAATTCTTTGCCACCTTTGCATAACCCGCCGAATTCCTCGTAGCAAAAAAGAATCGCATGATAGCGATCGAGCAAGTTCTGCGCCTCTAAATCGCATTCGCACTCTTGAAGTTCGGCAATGCGCGGCAGGCAATATTCACTCAAGTTATTCAGAAAATTACCGGGGAAATAATTGCGATCGTAGAAGCGCCGGGCAAAACTCGCCAATTCTTTACCAATCTCGCGACCGCGTATCTTCGCACTCATGCCTTGTTTAATCAATTGCAAGCACATTCCCAATAACGGCGCATTAAAGCGACATAATATTAAATCGCCATCGGTGACGCGATCGAGCATGGTATCGGCATCGCAAACTTCAATGTTTCCCTCGGGTGCATCGGGTTCGCTTTGAATATCGGCAACGATGCGTCGCGCCAGTGCCGTGATTTTCTTAGAACAACGGTGAGAGACACTGAGCGGCAATTGCATTGGAGCATAATCTGATACTAACTTTTGCCACGCATAAGGATCGCTGCCATTGAATGAATTGATTGCCTGAAATTCATCGCCCGCCCCAATAAACCTCGCGCCTTGCCGCACGTAGCTCAAATACAAAGCATTCTGTGCCGGAGAAGTATCTTGCACCTCATCAACAATCAGCACATCCCTCGCCGGCGGGATAATCTGCCATTTCCAACAGAGCCACAGCAAGCTATCAAAGCTAACGCGGCATTCGCATTCGGCAATGCGCTCGATATTCTTGAGAATCCATGCCACGCTGCGGGTTATCCAGTAAAACTGTTCCTCGTCGGGAATGAGGAAGCCAAAATGATTGCAGAGATCGGTCAAAGATTCGAGGTTCGGCTCGACGAGACATTTCTGAGCGAAACTCACGAGTTTCCTGATGAGTGCCAAGAAATCGTATTGCTCTTGCCGTTGCTTTTCGTTTGTTTCATCAAAATAAATCGGTTTGACTGGGAATTTATTATCGAGTTGCTGTTGGTAATAGTGCCTCACTTTTTCCTCAGAATTATCGCGTTTCTGCTGTAAAATAAGATAGTCGCTTCGCAACCTCAAAATATTCTGATAAGACCGATTCGTTAAGCGAAATAATATCTCGTTTCTGTCGTCGATTTCTAATGCACCATAAAAGCGTCTTTGCAGTAGCGATAACGCCATACCGTGCGCCGTATTCATCGTAACCCGGCTCGGTAATTTACCACTTTTCTTGAGACTATCGGCATTATGGCGGTTGAAGGTGAGTATGGTTATTTTGATGGGTCGTCGAATGTCCTCAACGACTATGCTATCCGGGAGAAGCGGCACGCATCCGGTTAGCAATGTAGATTTTCCAGACCCCGCAACCGCGCCGATGAGCAGATTATCCCATGTATGCTCGACCATCTCGAAAGACAGCAGTTGATATTCGTCCCACGGGATTGCCGTGCGAAATTCTTTCTTCCATCGTTTCCACGTCCATTCGGGTTTAGTATCGAGTTTAGTTGCGGTCTCTGTAATCGTTAATGCCGTCACTTTCTTCGCTTTCCTTTACTACTTTTTCACCCCAAAATTTCACTATTTTTATTATTTTACTTTGGTTTTTGTGGGGAGTCAATGGGATTAATTTAGGCTTTTCAGGGATGCAGTAAGGATGCGAAGGGATGTAAGTATTTTGTTGTTTGAATTTCTGAAGTTAGTGATAGAATAGAGGGAATTGGGAATCGGCAACAGGGAATCGTAAGGAGTCAACAATTCCCGATTCCCTCTCTTGGTGCGCGTTCCCTAGATGAGGAAACCTCATCGGGGTCGCACCGCTACTCACGATTCCCTAATAAATAACGCAGCCGAACGGTGCGGGAACACCGAACGACTGCTGACCACATTGTTATTAGAGGTAACGCAATGGCTGATAATCACGATATCATCTCTCAGGATGATGCAATTGTTCTTATCAACTCGGACGATCCGTTTCCCGTTGATTTTGAGAAAGTCTGGCGTTGGGTTGGGTATTCAACAAAGCAAAAGGCAAAAAACAAACTTATCAACAACTTCATTGAGGGTACGGATTATCGGCTTACCCAGATGGTTAAGCGCGTAGAAGGCAATCGTGGTAGGGGTTCTACGCGATACAACGAAATAAAGCTAACCGTCGATGCCTTCAAATCTTTCTGCATGATGGCGGGTACTTCTAAAGGGAAGGAAGTCCGACGCTACTTTATCCAATGCGAGAAAATTGCCAAACAAGCACTCGCCATTCAAAATCCTTACGAGCCTTACTGGTACCGGCGGCTCAAATTATTCAAAGCTCGTTCTGTCGTTCCCGATGGTTACTTCAGCATTTACGGTGAAACCATCGACCTCGTTTCCGACTTGGAAGCGAAAGGGTACATCTTGCCAGACGATGCCATCCCAGATATCAGCGTCGGGAAATGCTGGGCGAATTATTTGCAATCTCAGAAGATAAACCCAAAGAATATCGCCGTTCAATATGACCATTTCTATCCGGGCTGGCAGCATTCCGTGAAGCCTTATTGTAGCGCGCCACATGGTTTTGGATCTAATTTGACTTTACGCCACATGGTTTTGGATCTAATTTGACTTTACGCCACATGGTTTTGGATCTAAAACCATCTGTCATCGCCTCTGAACATCAATATAATCCTCTGACATCTCCTGAATCGCTCCCTCATCCTCACTATTTACCCCCAAATACTCACGAGCTTCAATCGTGACAGACTGACCGCGACCAGCCCGACCACCAAACTGATGAATGGCAGCATAAACACGATTGCTCCCTATCTCAACCTCACGATTGCTGGAACGGTAGACAATAGATCGCCGCAAATCTCCATCCTGTTGCAAAATCTTAGAGCGCTTACGTCGTCGTTGCTTACTGGCGATCGTAAAACGCGAAAGAGCAGCCCACGGTCTACCCCGATGGTCTTGCTCATCATCAAACTTAAGTTGAGTTTTTCTAACAACATATTCCCCTACTTGGGAAAACAAAGGACGCAAATTTGAGACGCGGCGGGCGGCTCGATTGAGAACTCTAATAACGTCTCTCGTATCAACTTGGATATTAACGCTCATAGCTCCTGTACTGCGTTGATAATCATTGCTCTAGTGGGATTATTTTGAACTCTCTCAATAACCAATTGAAGATTACTTTCAGACTCCTCTTTACTCTGTCTTTTCATCTCTGAGACAATAACACCAACCAAGGCTTGAGCATTAGTAATTGGTAGGATATCCCGTAAATTCTCCCGTAGCTGATTAGTGAGTTCTGGAGATAATCTACGAATAATAGTTTGTAAGATTTCCTGACGCTGTTCCGGGCGCGTTTGCCCCATCATATAACCCCAACCCGGATCGGGTTCTACAGAAGCAGCAATGGCTCGATTAAGCTCATCTTTTGCTTCAAGAATCGAGCCAACAGCAGGGGCATTTTCTACCTCCAAATTTTCACGATCGATATCTCTTTGAGAAAGGGTAACAACGTAACAATTACAGCCGAACCCGCAAGGCGGTGCCATTGTAGCCCAAAATGGGTCATCAGCCCTGAATACACGACGATGCAGAGCTTTATGAAGAGGACGAGGAAACCGCGCATCGCTATGAATCCATTGCCAATAGGGACGAGCCTGTAAGACATCTGGATCGCGCATTTGTTCATATCTGCCCGCCGCGTAAGCCGTCCTCAAGTTTGTCGAATAAATTGTATTAAGTCGCCAATTCCGCTCACCTCGAAAAGCCCAACCGTGGCGTGCAACAATTCCATCAAATTGCTGGGCAAATTCGCGGCGAGTTATACCTTCGGAAATAGCCCGATCTACAGATTGTCTGAGGTCGTTTAATAAGTCGGCTCTCATCGCACCAGCAACGGTAAAAGCCATATCATGTTCCTCTTGCCATAAATCATCCCATCGTTCGGTGGGGATGTTTTGTTTTTGCCTAAAAAAATTAATGGCTTGTTGGAAATTTAAACGATTAAAGTTGAATTGTACCATATTATAAATTTACACTATTAATAGCAGTACGCCCAGAACTAGATCCCGTTCGCGTTACATTGTGAATGTTTTGATTGACATTGATAGATTGATTTGCCATTACTCCTGATAGTTTATCAAACTTACCACCTAATTCGTCTAATTTACCAACAATATTTTTATCAGTAAAATCTTGGCTGAGTTGAGCTTGAATCTGAGGGAAAATATCACCTTGAATCAAGGAAGTATCTAAATTTCGAGAAGGAATATTACTAATATTGCCTTGTGAATCTACAACAATAGGGCTGGTATTTTTTGTCCGTGTTGTCGATGTCCTGCGATTGTTGAAATTATTTCTTGTCGATGTCGATTTCCCTCCGGCTTTAACCTGCTCTAAGTTTTGAGCATTCAGTAATGCTCGCTTATCGGCTTGTTCTTTCTCTAAAGCGGCTTTTCGTTCTGTTTCTAACTGTTGCTGTTTTCTGGTCAAAATCTCATCCTGTGCTGCATTTTCAGCCCGAGCATTCTCAAGTTTTTTAGCACTAAGTTCAATCTCACGACTAGCAATATCTAACTGTTTTTGTGCCAGAGTAATTGCTTCTTCATCCTTTTGCGCCAATGCTTCTTGCAAGGCTTGTTCTGCTTTAAGTTTACTTAATTCTGCTTGTAATTGAGCTTCTTCTGCTTGCAAAATTAAGCGCTGCTGCTGAAGTGCATTTTGCAGGACTTCAATCTCTAAATTCTGCTGCTTCTGCTCGTATTCGGCTGCATTCTGAGCCTGTTTCTCTTTAAAAAGTCGTCTTTCTTCTTCCTGTCGTTGTTCGATAAGTTTTAGTTCTTCAGCACCTCTTTTAATGCCTAGCGATGACAATTCTTGCTTTAATGCTTTTTCTAACTCAGCATTTTCAATCTCTCCTGATGCTAATTCTTTCTGAATTTGAATAGCTCGGTTAAGATTGTCGATCTCAATTTGAGTTTGAGTTTGAGTAAGCTGAGATTGTGCTTTGAATAAAGATGATTTACTTTCGAGTAACGATTTCTGGCGCTGATAAGATTGGTTTAAGAGGTCATTCGCTGCGATCTGCTCCTGAACTTGCTTTTTGAAGCCTTCAAGAATAACATTTCTCGCATTTTCTTCTCGTGCGATTCGATTATTAACCAGTTCGGCTTCTAGTTCGGTTGTTTTGCGTTTGGCTTCACGAATTGCTTTCTCATTTGCTTCGGCTTGTTCGGGTGAAGTAAACTTTAATTTGGCTAGTTTTTCGGCTTTATCTTGCTCTAAGGCAAGTTCTTGTTCGAGGCGGTCTTTTGTATTTTTTAGCCGTTCTCGTTCAATAACGAGGGTGTTTTCACCATACAATTTCAGTTTGTTTAATGCGAGTTCTTGGCGTGCAGATTCATCGGCTAAGGCTTGGTTTTTGAGGTCAATTTCACGCTCAATTCCCTCGATAATAATAGCTCGAGCCGCTTCTTCTAGGGCGATTTGATTATCGATTAATTCAGCTTGAAGTTCAACAGTTTTACGCTTAGCTTCACGAATCGCTTTTTCGTTTTCTTCGGCTTGTTCGGGTGAAGTAAACTCTAATTTGGCTAGTTTTTCAGCTTTATCTTGCTCTAAGGCAAGTTCTTGTTCAAGGCGGTCTTTTGTATTTTTTAGCCGTTCTTGTTCAATAACAAGGGTTTCTTCACCATGCAATTTCAGTTTGCTTAATGCGAGTTCTTGGTGTGCAGATTCATCGGCTAAGGCTTGGTTTTTGAGGTCGGTTTCGCGCTCAATTCCCTCGATAATAATAGCTCGAGCCGCTTCTTCTAGGGCGATTCGATTTTCGATTAATTCAGTTTCAAGTTCGACAGTTTTACGCTTAGCCTCACGAATTTCTTTTTCGTTTTCTTCGGCTTGTTCTGGGGAAGCCGCTTTTAATTTTTTGAGTTCTCGAATTCGCTTTTCTTCTAATTCGATTTCAGATTGAATTTGCTCTTGAACCCCTTCTAATCGAGCTTGGTCAATATCAGTCTCAGAAGCACCCTCTAGCTTCATTTTAGCGAGTGCTAAATTCCTTTCTGCTTCTGCATCTTCGATGGTTTGTTGTACTTCATCTAATCGCTCTTCAAGAGCTTCTTTTTGTAAATCTGCAATTCGTTCTGCTCCTTCTTGAGCTTCCTTAGCTAAATCTGCTTGTAATTCTCTTTCTTCTAATATTAACTCTTGCGCACGCTGACCATCACCGCGCCCTAATGCTTGTTCCCTTGCGAGGGCTTCGCGCACGGCTTCGAGGCGCATTTCTAACTGTTGTTTCTTAATTTCGGTAATTGCTTTTTCACCTTCAATTTCATCGAGTTGACCTGTTTCGATGAGAGCTTCTGTTTCAGAAACCGAAATATCCATCGCCTCAACACGATTTTCTAATTCCTGTTCCTTGACTTCGGTAATCGCCTTTTCTGCTGCTAATTGTTCCTCGTAACTGAGTTGAGTATTTCTGGCGATAGCTTCGTATTGTTCGATTGCTTGTTCACTGCTACGCTGTCCTAGTTCGAGTTGCTGTTCGGTTACATCTAAGAGTTCTTTGGCGGCTTCGGTGGCTGCTTCTAAATTTCCATTTGCTCCTTGTTCTAAAACTCGCTTAGCGTTTTCTGCTTTACTTGCCAGTTGTTCATAAGAATTCCCTAAATCTTCCAGTTCTTTCGATTGCAGTTCGATAGAACCAGAGGAGCTATCAAAGGCTTCTTTTTGCTCTTCTAAGAGTTTAATTTGATTTTCTAATGCGCCAATATTTCGTTGTAATTCTTCCTTATTTTCTTTTCCTACAACGGTAGCCCCTTGAAGCTCTTTTTTCTGTTCTTTAAGTGCCTCGATCTGACCATTTAATAATAATCTGGCTGCTTTTTCTTTCCGAATCTGTTGTTCGGTCAGTTCTAAACCGTTTTTCTCGGCATTTTGACGTGCTTCAATCGCTGCTTTAACTTTCTTGAGAATGGAGATATTTTGAATCCCCATTTGTTCGGTTGTTGAACTGTAAGCTTGAACTGCTTCTGTTGCAGCTTTATATCCTCCTGTAATTCTGTGGATGACGTTTTGATAAGTATTGACCCATTTAACCCCAAGGTTAACTAATCCCGTTACCAAATGCAGCAATGGCGACAATGCTCTGGTAATTGCAACCACTGCTATCGTTGCAGAGTGAAGGTTATCAATTAACAATGTCGTTCCAGTTTTTCCAGCTTCTAATATGTTATTTAAAGAGGGTTCGAGAGACCAAAAGCCGTCAAAAAGTTTTAATATTTCATCAGTTATATTTTTGGCGAGAACTAAAAACTTTTGAATTGCACCTTCAGAAAAACTTAGAATTTTATCCTTGTTCGCATTCAAAAATCCTTCTAATTGAGCCAAGCCATTAATAATCGGTTCTAGGAGAGGTTCACCTGCTTGCCTTGCAATGTCCTCAAAGATGGTTTGAATATTACTCGAAATCCCAGTAATTGACCGAGAAGCGAGCGCATTCGCCTCAACAAATACCTCGAATTTTTTATTGAGTTCGTCAACTAAAATCCCTTGAGCTTTCCATTCTGCAACCTGTTTACCGCTAATTTTTAATGCGGTTGCAAGTAATGAATCGCTGGTAATTTGACCCGTTAAGATCGAGCCGATTTCTTGATTAGCTTCGTCTAACGGAATGCCTAGTGTACCAAGTGTCGCAGTGAATCCAGCCGCCAATTGCGTACCAGAATCTAAAGAATCGGTGAAAACCTTTGACTGCCCATTTAACTCACCAATATCTTGTAGGATTGTGGAGAAAATATTATTAGTGTCTGCATCGGTAACACCGCTAATATCTTGGGTGAGTTTTGCTAATTCTTTGAGCGACGATCGCAGCTTTCCTTCTGTTGCTTGAACTTTCTCCAGTGGATCGGTAATTTCCAAGCCATCTCGAAAGATTCGGGTAGATGAGGCGATATTGGCTTGAGATGCGAGTAATTGTTGGTTGAGTTCTTCGTTAGCACCAATTAATAAATCGTAAGCAGGGGTTAGCGTATCTTTGAGTGTTGATACAAAACCGAGGATTTCATTAAAATTGTTGGCAAAATCTCCCAGACTAGAAAACCATCCTTTATTTCCTTCCTCTCCTGTATTTTGGGCTTGTGCTGCGGCTCTCTCTAGTTCTTTAAATTGTTCGGCTGTAACTCCTAATTCTTGAGATAAAATTGCAAATTTTTGAGCGCTAGTAGCGTTAACAGAATTGAGTTCTTTAATGCGCTGAACAGCTTTATTAATCTTATCTTCACTAAGACCTAATTTTTGAGCAAATCGCTGTGCTTCTGTATAACTAAGATTGAGGGATTGAGCTAGAGCAATTACTCCATTTGTGTTAATGGTTGGGCTGGGAATATTGTGAATTCCAGAAATTAGCTGTCGGATATCTCCAACAATTGCCGAGACTCCAGTTGCGCTAAAATTGATGCTTGCTTGCATTGCCATTTTCAATCAATCCCTTTCTGCTTTCTCATCTCTTGAATCTTCTCCAAAGCGCGATTCTGTCCTGTTTCAATCATCGCTTTTTTAGCACCTTCAGGAGTAGATTTTTTCTGTAGTTCATTGCGAGCATTAAGAATTTCTAGCAGTTCATTGGCAGGATGAGATTGAGCCAACTCCAAAGCCTTTTCTAGTTCCCCCGTTACCGCCCATAAAACAGCTAAAACTTCCTCGTAACTTGACCCATCTCCCGTTTTTTTAGATGGAGGAAAATTCAAGCTCACTAAATGACCCGGAATGAATTTTTCTTCTTCCTTATGAGGAAAAAGAAAATAGAGTAGCATATTGGGATTAACCCAATCCAAAGCGATTCCCGCTAACTCCAAACATCGATTACAGAGAAAGCGGAAATATTCATTAGAATCGTAAAAATCAACAATCGTTAACTGTTCGTCTTCGGAATCTTGAACCAATTTGTAAAGCGCATTGAGCCTGTCCCGAAGTTTCTCGCGCTGAGAAAGAGGCGCTTGCCGAATCGTGTGGATATTCCCATCTGCACCCGGAAAATCCACCGTATCAAATTCGATCGCGACAAACTTAGATTTCATCTATGCCCATTCCACCGTTGAGAGTTTAAATATCTGGTAGGATTTCGACTTACCCGATGGTGGCGTGGCTTCAAATTTCGTTTCATATTCCACCACCCCATCCTCAGCCTTCAGAGAAGCCACAGAAGTCCGAGACAGGTTGGGGAATCCAATGAGCAGATCTTCATCGGTCTTATTGGAGAAATAGCCAATCCCCCAAAAACTCATCCGCCCAAAAGAAATTGGGTTCGTTTCGTAGCCCATACTTTCCACCGAAGCCGCCTCGCGTCCGATCGAGTAACTGACCGTTGCACCTGCGAGATCGGACGAGAAAGTAATTTTCTGAGTGATGGCATCCACCGCAAAACTGCGTTTATCGGCGACTTGGATCGCATTCACTTGCGTCAGCCAACCCGGTACGAGAATGACCGAAGGAGACTCATTTAAGTAAATCTTGACATTGGGAGCATTTGTCGCATTGAGCCGCGTATCGGTATGCTCAAAAGGTGTAATAGCTGGGACAAAAACAGTTTCCAGAAATGGCAGCATGACATTACTAGAAACCGCCGCAAGTTCATCTAAATAAAACTGCAAGTGCGCCCAATCCATGTATTGAGAAGAAACCGTAAATTCGCTTTCCCGCTTACCTTTTGTCGCCGCCGCCGTTACCAATTCACCATTGCGCCAACTCATGGCTTTTTTGGAATCAATCGAAATATCATAAGAAAACTTATAAAGTTCAGCAGCAATCAACAGATCGACAATCCCTTGGAGAGAGAGATTTTGTGTTTCAAAAAATAATCCACCGGCACCAGAAAACATAAATGATCAACTCCTGTATTGTTGATAAGGTAATTCAATAGAAAACGTTTGAGTATAGTTCCAGACTCGATTCCCATCTAAATCTTGGAATCTAAAATCAGTTTGATAAAGCCATTCTCTGCGTTCTTGAAGAGGAGCAAACTTAGTTAGAGCATTGCGAATTTTGTTCGCTATATTATAAGCAGGTTGATGGGTTCGCAGATTTTTCAGGCGGAAAATTAAATCGAATTCGAGCTTCTCATCTTGAATTGTCACTCCGTGCATGATTTTGCTTGCCGGAGGGTCAGATTTAGCAGCAGCAAAGCCAACAATTATTAATTTTTCTCCTTTATGTTTGTTGTAACTTTCAATGCTATCAGCAAAGGAAACTACACGAACATTATCTACTTTTAATTCATTAGTCAATCTTTGCACAATGGCATTTTCAATTTCTTCAATCATAAATTAACGAAGAATAACAAAATACTGACAATGCAAAGGGTGGCTAAAATGGCGACTAATGCCGCCGCCATTTCTTTGATAAGTTTAGCCGTTGGTTTATCTTCTCTAATTAAGAAAAATAAAGTTCTATAGGCGATTTCAGCAATCCAAGTTTTCATTAATGATTTAAAAACTCTTTTTTCAGTATGAGTCAATTAAATTCAATTGGTAAGTGCGAAATAATTCGCAGTGTCAAAAACTTTTCAATTTGTTTTCGGAAAATACGTCAGGGGTGTAGAATACCTTGATTTTTGATGGTTGGGGAACGGGTAAAATCCTCTCCCCTGACTCAATATCCTTTAGCCAAGCTATCCAATGGTCAAAATCTACCTGCAATCCCTCGCGAAAATCATCCCGGCGATCCAGATGATATCGAGCCAAGTTTTTAGCGCATTCTACTAAAATTGAGGGAATAGGGTTAATGACATCATCAAAAGGTAAAAGATATGAATAATGCCTGTAAATATGAGTGTTGATTTGGTTGGTTGCAAAGGTTAAAGCCTCATTAAGAGAGGCTTGATTAATTGCATTGGCATTCGGATCGTCGGGATTCGTAAGCGCGATGATTTCGCCTTCTCCTAACCAGTTCATTAAGTCTGTTTCTCTAGCGTAATTCATAGAATCCAATTCGCGTTTAACGTTTCTTTCAGAATTACATTAAATTGCGAAATAGCAACGGATAAATCATTATCAATTGTATTAATTAGCATTTGTAATCGTTTCTGCAACCTTCCATTTTCTATTAGGGTGTTTGGGTCATTCTGGAGTCCCGGATTATTCGTTATCCCAATGATGAGATTTAAAATATTCAAAGATATTTGATTCCCAGAATCTTCTACAATGGCAAACAAATCAGAATCAGCAGCCCGAACTGAAAATTCTGACCAATTTGGTGATTCTGGTAGTGGATCGATATTTTCTGGCTTTGGTAGAGAGTTCAGATATTCTTGATAGAAATCATCAACATTCTCGCACCATGTCTCTATCATTGTTAGGCGATCACTTTCCGCGAGTTGCCCTAAAACAGAACTGCCACTAGAATAGACCGAATAAGTTTCGTAAACAATGAGATTTTTAGCTTGTATCGCCTGATTAGAAACACTAAAAAAGGGAAGAGCAAAAAATCCCTTATCGATGAGAAATTGTGCGGGGAAATTTTTTCCGCAAAGATTAATATCCCCTTCGGTCTGAATAATCAAAATCTTCATACTGGAAACGCTAAAAAAACGAGATAAGAGTGGTAAATGGTGGGTTGGATGACATTAAAAGGTTGCCCACCACTATTGAGATTGGTGGATGGATATCGAAATCCAGTACGACCCCCGGGTGATGTGAAAGAGGGAGGCCAACCAGACCCCCAGCTATATCCCCAATCAGAATAGACGTGGGCGTGAGGCCCAACTTCTTGCTCGGTCTGTAAGTGGACTTCTTCCCCTGCTATATCCCCCGATTCTCTTGGACTCAACCCACTACCTTGACCTGATACAGCAATAACCCGCCCGCGATAATCGGGAATGGGGAGAGCAACTCCTGCATCCCAATTCGCTTGCGATCCACCTAATTCAAGGAACAGATATTCTAATAAATCGCTCTTGATTTGAGCATTACTGGATGCTCTCCCGATCGACCCAAAGGCACGATCCAATCGCAACCAATACCAACCATTTTTCGCAACAATATCAGTATTGGGCAAAATAGCGCTCATTACAGCTATCATTCCGCCCACCATCATCGGCACCATTAGCGCAGCATCGGGAGCTTTTTGCAGGATAAGTTTGTGAGTGTCAGAATTGATACCTAATAAATAAGTTGCCATTATGCACTCACAATTGCGTCTTCATCCGGTTCGAAATAAACTCCGTCGGGGCTGCCATAGCCAGCATATTGAACCATATGTCCTACGTCATAAGTCGGCGCTTGGGTCAAAGCTCCGGCATCTCCTGTAAAGTAAGAGCCTTCATTCGCCACCATTGGAATAACTCCTTTGTAATAAACCGTTGCATCTGCATCTTGCGCGCCGTTGGCTGTAACAAATCCATGAGCGGGCTTCCCTGTTGCTGCATCAGCCCGACGTATTTTTAAAGTTCCGGCATCATCAAAAATATTGACTAGATCGTTAGCCACAAGAGCCTCTGATGCCGTGATTGTCCCGGTTCCCTCAAGAGGTTTAAGGATTAGTTTTCCGGTAGTAGTATCACGTACTGCAAATAATTCAGCCATTTATTCTCCTAAGATTGTGAATTGCGAATTTCGACTTCTTTGATTTCCAAATTAATCGAGGTTTTTCCTAAAGCCTCGCCAATTTGTAAGATATGCCCTGATGTCGGAACGGTTTGTTTGATTTGCCCATTCCTATGTAAAAATAATGGTTTGCCTCGACTAAAGTTCCAGTCGGAGTTCACTATTTTTCCTTCGTATTTCACTCGAGTTTGTTCATTTTCGTCGGACGTAGCAATACCTAATACAGTTCGACATTGCTCTTCTTGGTCATTATTGGCTAAATAAATTTGACCATTAGACTGTTGATAAACCATCCGGAAAAGAGGAATTGGTTCGCCGAAATTATGCAATCCCTCATCCCCATTCCCTCCCGATCTATCATCGGGAATTGGTACGCCATCGCCTTCAATTGCCGGATGAATTTTATCTTTTAATCGTTCGGCTTGTTCGTCAGTTAGATCGATAGTCGATCCGGGTAAATATAATTTCCCGCTGTGTTGAACGTACCGAATAACGTTGTATCTTTTCATCAAACAGCATCCTCAATCAAATATCCTAATGGTTTAGCGGGAAACACTTCTTTGACATTTTCAGTGACGCGATCGACAACACCACCTTCTTCTCCGATATAAGGGTCTTCAAAACGCATAACTTTGCGTTTTTTATATTCCCCTGTAAGGGAAAAAGTAGTACCACGTTGGTTATTCGCCATCATATTTCGATGGAATATCGCAATATTATTTCCCCAAACCCGCTCAATGTTGGCTGCTTGTCCTTTCTTGGCGGTATTAAGCTGCCCTTCACCAATGAAAATGTTTTTGAAACGGAGTTTCCGCGCGAATTCTTGAGGCTCGATCATGCCTTGTCCATTCCCGTTTGGATAGATGAGAGAAACTAATTTAGGATGAGTTGACAAAACGTCCCAAACTTCATCTCCCATCGCAATAGAATTAGCTCTTAAAATCGTGCTACGAGCCGCTAATTTAAAGATTCCAATGGGATCGGAATTGAAATAATCACTTAACTTACTCGTCCCCGATAGGACTCTCGTATTTGCAGGTAAATAATTGTTGGGATTTTGAAACTCGTTAGCGACTCGAACTTCTCGATCCAGAAGAACTAAATCTGTGAGAGCTTCAACGGCATGATCTTCAGGATCGTAGCCATAATTTTCTGCTTTAGCGGCTTCAATGTCAGTGAAAGGAATCGCATCTTCAAGACCATGAGGTTCCGTGCGATATTCGATTTCATCGACTTTAAAATTAACCCGATTAACTCGTCCTGTGCGACTAATTCTGGTGTTGGGAATGGTGAAGCGTTCTGGGAGGTCATAGACCTGACAACTGAACCGCTCACTCACGGGAACTCTGGGAGAAACTTGGTCAGCAATCAGGTTAACTTCCTCATTGCGATAAATAATCGAAATTCCAGAGCGCCGAACATCTTGCTTAAATGGTCGTTTTGTCATTTATGCAACCCCATTAATAACTAAAATGTCGATAATGTCTCCGTCAACGCCACTACGCCAAGCGATACCGCCGTGGCGTTGACCTGCTGCCGCGACTACAGCTCGTCCCGTAGGATTTGCAGTTACAAAGTCGCCATGATTTACCGATCCGCCACAATAAATTTCCACCAGACCATCTACGTGCAGATCGATTAACTCTCCGGTTTCTGTTGGTAAAGAATTGCTGACTCCAAGAATGCGATCGCCCGGCCCCGTTGCCACAGCCCCTTGCCCATCTTGTAAACCAGCTTGAATAAATAGGCGATCGCCGATATTTTCTTCAGCCATTAATGGCAGAATTAGATTAGGTGCGCTCATTTCTGTCCTCTCTTGCTCAAAACAAAATCAATAGCTTCTCTATTCGAGATAATTACTCCTTTAGCTTTTTGCTGAGCTTGATATTCCTTCGCAGCCTTACTCAAAGCATTGGCATCTTCAGCAAAATCAAAGTTATCTTCGGTTTGAAGTTGTTCGCCAAATTCAATCTGATCGGGCAAGTCTTTGAGGATGTTTTTGAATTGCTCGAGTTGGGTGGTCGACGGTTCCCCTTCAGCAAAACAAATTGGCACAGAATCATCAAGATTTTCTGCAAAAGTCAAAACTCTTGGCTTGATACCCGGTATGATTTTCCCTCTCATTTGTTCAGAACCGAGAAACTCGGAAAACTCCAAGTTTCGGAGCTTTTTAGCTAACTGTTTGCTCCGTTCTCGTTCTTGCTGTAATTCTGCTTCTAAGGCCATGTTCTTATTTTCACTATGATCTGAAGTTTCCATTCCTTCATCTGCTAATGCTTGTAAGTCTTTAAAAGAAACATCTAAAGCCTCAGCTAATTTTTTGAGTCGTTCATCAGGAGGGCGCTTAATTCCTCCCGAGAGAATCTCTCTTGCTGTGCCTGCTGTAACTCCAATTTGAGATGCGAGACTATTAACATCCATCTCTTTCTCAGTCACCAATTGATTGAGCCGAGAACTTAATGGTGTAGCAAAATTTATTCCTTCTTCTGTAAAAGAAATAAATCCTTCTGAATCAGCAAAAGCAACATCAAAATTTTCTGAATCTGACTCTGAAAAATCCTGAATCTTCAAACCCGGAATTGCAGGAGCAGCCCCGCCCAAAAATCCTAAATGGCGAAAATTCCACTTGCCTTTAGTCGGATTGCTCGGTGAATTTGGCTTGAATAATGAGGAAGAAACTCGATTATAAGTCCCGTTTTTCAACCATTCTGCAAAAGTGGAATTGAGATTCCCTATTTTCGCTACAATTTTTTGACCGACTCTTCTTAATTTCTGAACTGAGCCATATCTCGGATGATTGTGCTTGGGATGACCTACAACCAAAGGAGCATCGTTGATTCGCTCTTGATAAGATTGATTGTACGCATCTACAATTTCATCTAGATTTTCCTCATTAAAAGTTGAGGAATTTCCAGACATATCCGTGTGCGTTCCTGTCTTAAAGACTTCAATCCACATATCAATTCAAGCTATGTTTTAACAGTTCAACAGCGATTCGTAAATCGTAAATGGAATTGAGACAATAAATCCCAAAACCGATTACAGAAGGTAGTAAAACAGCAGCGATTCCACCTGCTACATTGATAATGGTTTGCTGATGAACATTTTTCTGTTTGATTTCGGATAGAGCGTGAGTGAGTTCGCTAAATTGATTAGAAAAATCTTCGATACTTTGACAGATTTTCTCTAAAGTCGTTTCGATTTTCGCGACTTTAATTGATTGCGATTGCTCATTTTTGGGTTCGGAGTCGCGCCCAAATTTAAAACTAAGAGGTAATGAAAAGGTCACATCTTTCTTCCTAAATGGGAATAAAATTTACTCTCGTCCATTTCTTTCAGAGTAAAAGAAAAATTTTCGCTTGATAAGTGCGAAAAAATTCGCAGTGTCAGAAAAGGGCTAATTCATCTCGCCAACTTTGCCGTCCTACACTCTGGAATCGGAAGGGAAGTAAGGGGCGGGCGGCGGCATGAACGGCGAGGGCTTCTGCCCAGAAATAATCCGCATGACCGATTTCGTTGCGTTCCGCATCAAAGCGAAGATTGCCTGAGCTTGTTGTTGTTTTTCTAACCGAATGGAGGGATTCTCGAATATCTTTTTCTGGAGGATTTCGCAGTTTGCGATCCTCTAGGATTTGTTTCAATCCCTGAGCTAAATCCTGCTTTGCATTGGCGGTAAATAAAACACCCTCTGCTTTTGCCCCAAAAGTATCTTGCGCCCATTCTGCCATGTCTTCCCCCATACCCGTTTGGTCTAAGCACAATCTGAGGACTTTGTAGCGATCCATGATCCGTTCTAATTCTGCTCTTTGGTGCTTGAATTTTGCGTTTTTCAGAGCAACAACCTCGCGAGTCCAAAGCACGTCGCCAACCTGCTCTAAAACCCAAATCACCGTTAAATCGCGTCTTCTCGCAATGTCCATTCCCACAAAGCAAAAGTTTTGTGAGGGAATGTACAATTCGGTTTGTCCAGCTTCTGGATGTTCGCAACTGAAAATCAAATCCCAAGTGAGGTAGGCAGTCGCCTCATCGATCGGGTTGCAGAGGTACTCTTGCTGCCAAGTTTCCTCGTCGCCACAGGTTTCTCGTTCTTCCTCGATCCATTGGTTGCGTTCTTGTGGAGTGAGAGTTCTGTTGAGAATGCGATCGGCCAATCCTTGTTCCACGGCTTGGTAGATCGTTGTCGAGTGCAATCTCCAATTGTTGCCCTTTTTGGCTTCCTCCACCATTCGGTAGTAGCGGTTTGATTTGCCGTTGTAAGTGCTGAGGATTCGGCAAGGATAGCCCCATGTAATGATCGGTCTCGCAGCCTTCCACATCGCTTCTTGGTCGCCATGAAAAGCGTACTCATCGAGAACTAATTTGCCTCCTTTTGAGCGAAACGCTTTGGGATTGCTGCTAAGAGCATAAATTCGTTTTCCTGTTGCAAATTCAATTGTTTTCCCTTTTAAATTGTTGGGTTTGTCGATAACTTTTTCGCCTAAATCTTTGGCGGCAATGTTAAATAAATTTGCCCATTGTTCGCAATAGCGAATGTATTCTCTAGCGGCGGTTTCATCAGCAGAAGAAAACCAAACATCCATTGGATTTTCTTTCTTTGAGGCATCTTTGACATCTTCATAGCTTTGTACATAAGTCATACCAATTCGTCGGGATTTCTCGCATATTTTGTATCGAGAATTATCTTGAAGCCATTTAATTTGATACGGTAAAAAATAACTCATGCGATAGCTAAAACATCTCTTTCAATCTCTCTAATTGTTTTTTCTGAAACTCCACCATTGCTAATTTTTCCTCTAATTTTTTCAGCAGCAGATTTAGCTCTTTCTGCGACTTCTGCTTTATATTTTTTGACAGCAATGCTACTCCTGTTCAACTCAGAAATAGCGCGGATGAGAGCGGTAAGGCTTATCTCTTCAGGGTTTTGGAAATCCATCAAAACTTCAAAGCATTTTTTTTGAGCCAGCCTAGTCAAAACTTCTGCAAGATTATTCTCATCGTCTCCAATCTCCTCACATATCGTTTTCACCTGCTCGTTTATTTGCTGAAATTCGATTAATTCTTTTTGTAATTTCTGCGAATGTCTGCAAATGCTTGTAGTGGATATTTTGCAACCTTTTTTCAACAGCCATATTCTTAATCCTTCATATCCTGAGAAGTGATTTTCAATTAATAATTGGTTTAATTCTTTTCGGATTTCATCAGGTAATGATTCAACGATAGATCTAGCGGGCATTTTTGATAATTTTTTGAATTTGTCTGGTTGATAATTTATACCTGTCTGCCAACTGTTGACTGGACAATTTGTCTGAAAGGGATAATATCTCTTGATTGCGTCGATATCTAATTAATTTACTTGGAATCCTATAATAGTTTCCTGACCAGAAAAAAGAAAGCTGTTTCGCTATTTCCGGGTCAATTTTTTCGAGCCAATGATTTTTTCCTTTGATATTCTCATAGCAAGGTACATAGATTAACTTACCGCTCCTGTTAGCAAAAATATCAAATATTTCTTCTCTCTCTAGAACTGTTAATAACCATTGAAAAAAAGATTGCTGGTTTTTGATTTTTTCCATCGATCTATTCCAGATTGATTATCCGATTTAAAGATAAACCTTGCACTTCATCATTGGTAACTGCGAAAAAGTTCGCAGTTACCAATTACGGAACCGTTCGCAACACTAAGAATGAGTTAAAATCATCCACTCATGCCCGAAAAAAGACCGCTAATCGGTGAAATTGCGACAATTCGAGACGGACGCGATATTACGAGAGGGTACATCCAACCTCTCGACATCCTCGATCCTCAAGACTCGATCCTTGCCAGTAAAGGCGGAAATTATGAAATATATGAAGAACTATTAAGAGACGACCAAGTGGCATCCTGCTTTCAGCAGCGTCGTTTAGCGGTGATTTGTCGGGATTGGGAAGTGGTTCCGGGAGGCAATCGAAAACTTGATAAAGAAGCGGCTAAATTCATCGAAAATTGGCTCAAAGAAATTGATTTTGATAATGTCACCAATAAAATGTTATTTGGGGTTTTCTTTGGCTTTGGCGTTAGCGAACTCATCTGGAAAAATAAGGGGAAATACTGGGAAATTCCCAAAATCAAGGTCAAGAAACAACGCCGTTTTGCCTTCGATCTTGACGGCAATCTAAAGCTCCTCACATTCAAATCTCCTTTTGGAGAAACCCTCTCGCCCAAAAATTTCTGGCATTTCTCCTGTGGTGCCGACAATGACGATGAACCTTATGGATTAGGGTTAGCTCACTTTTTATATTGGCCTTGTTTTTTCAAACGCAACGGTTTGAAATTTTGGCTCAACTTCCTAGACCGATTTGCCAGCCCGCCCTTGCATGGGCAAACCAACAACAGCAATCCCACTCAAAAAGAAATTGATGATGTTACCGATGGGATTAAATCTCTAAGGAATAACGGGGGAATTGTTACGCCTTTGGGGACTCAAATCGACGTATTGACGGCTCGAGGTGGGACGGTCAATCATGCTGAATTTTTGGATCGCATGAATGCGTCTATCAGCAAGATCGTCCTTTCTCAAACGATGACAACCGATAACGGTTCCAGTCGATCTCAAAGCGAGGTACACGAACGAGTAGGTAAAGCGGTTATCAAATCGGACGCGGATCTAATTTGCCAATCCTTCAATCAGGGTCCGATCCGATGGCTCGTTGAATTTAATTTTCCGGGTGCGGCTTTACCGCAAGTCTGGCGAAAGCTAGAGGATGAGGAAGACTTAAATAAGCGGATCGATCGCGATGACAAAATTGTAGGCTGGGGCTTCAGACCAAATCCCGACTATTTAGAAGAGGTTTACGGTTGGGATAGAGATGAAAATGAGAGCGAAGATAGCACCACTGTTCTCAATGGCGCACAGGTTCAAAGTGTTGTCGAGGTTTTGTCGCTGGTTGCTGCCAAACAATTACCCGCCGATGCAGGAATTGAAGTCATTAAGGCTGCATTTCCTTTTATTCCAAATTCGCGGCTCAACAAAATGATGAATGCGGCAGCTAACTTTAATAATAACGAACAGAAAGATGATTTAAAGAAAAAAGAAAAACCAACTGAAGAAAACCAAGATATAGAAGAAGAGGAATTACAAGAATTTGCAGAATCAGATTTGAATTCCTCTCAACAAATCAACCAAAAACTCTTAGGAGATACTCAATTTATTATTGATGATTGGGTAGAAGAAATTCGGAAAACTCTCAATAGTTCTGACGGCGATCTGAGCGAATTTCAGGAACAACTTTACTCCTTATATCCTAATCTCGAAAGCGACGATTTAACGGCATACATGGCTCAAGCAATGGCTTTGAGCCGACTAGCAGGACAGGAGGATGCAGCAATAAATGAGTGATTTTGATTTTCCTTACGGCTATAAACTCAGCCTCATTCTTGACAGTTTGAGGCTCGATTTAGACTGGTCTAACTTTTACGGAAATAATGGGGATGGATTGGGAGCAAAACGAACCAAAGATTTTAGCCAACAATCTACTATTTCAGAGTCGCTTGATGGTGCAACTATCATTGCAGGAAATCATTACCCGCCTAAACATACCTTTGAATATGAATTTTTTCTCAATGCTGAAGAAAAAGAATTATTGGAAGCGATTTGGGAAGAACAACAGGATAGAAGCCGCGAACAAAATCCCGATTTAGCCGTGCGATTACTAGACCAAAGAGTAATTTTTAGAGGAAAGAATCCTCGAAAACGAGCAAAGATTGGCGATATTATAACCAATCCTGTTGCACCTATTGGATTTCAATTTTTTTGGTGTCAGTTCGATATATTTTTAAAGTTTGAGAATCCTTCGGAATGGTTTGGTAAGATTGATAAAAATCATTTTATTACTAAAATTAAAGCGCGAGAAATGGATTTAGTCCCACCATCGGAGGATTTACCATGACCGCCAATATTATTACCCGGAATTATAAATTAATTATCGATAGTTTGAATTGCTCCTCTGGATTAATCCAGATTACAGGAGGATTTAATCACTATGAAAGCCAATCGGGAATCATTAAAATCGATGGCAATCTTACACTTAAAAATGCCCTCGGATTTACAGAAGATTTAGACGACAGAAGCAACGGTAGATGGGCTAGAGGAAAAAAAATTAATCTCTGGTTAGCGGATACTTCAGGGATTTTTAAACTTGCTCCTATCCTCGGAGAAACTTATATTATTGATTCGGAATACGACGGGAGACAAGAATTAAAAATAAAACTGGGTTGCAAACTTACCTTACTCGATTTTAATACCCCGCCCGGAAAACAAATCTGCTTTCCGATTGGAGATGAGGTTACAAATAATTGGGTTGTTGAAAAATTATTAGAAAAAGCTGGAATAACCGATGGATTTATCGGTAATATTCCGGGTGTTTCCAACATTCCTCAAAGTAAATTTCATAATGGGAGTTGTATTGCATCCATCGGACAGATTTGCTACGCTCACGGTCGGCTCTGTTATCAAGGAAACGATGGTAGAATTCATGTAAAACCGATTAATTTAAGTCCAAAGCCTCATTTTATTCGCTGGATTGGGCATCATGAAGTTAGCTACGAACGTCTTACAGGAGTCGAAAAACCCTGCGACAGAATCATATGTTCGGGAACGAAACTCGAAACTCAAAAGCCGCCTTCAAAGGATAGTTGGAGCGATTGGAATGAGGAATATTCTAAGGCAGAATATTATCTTCCTAATGCTTTTGGCGATATCATTGCACTGCGAGAATATCGCGAAGAAAAGATTAATAGAACGAATCGAACTATTCATCAAAAATATTTCGTTTGGAAACCTAAAGTTGAGTTACTGCCACACTTAACAACTGCCGGTCTATCGCTTTGGTTTGAAGTCAAAGAATTTGTTGATGCAGTTTACGAAACTGCAACGGGAGATATTTGCGGAATTGATGAAGGACGCTTAAAAAGTCAGCAGTTTTTACGTTATCAACCTTTTGGCTTAGCTTTAGCTGAATGGCGGCGCAATAATCCAGATCGCTTATTTAGCGATACAAGTTTAATCCTCGCAGAAAAAATTCTCATTGTTTGGAAATATTCAGATAAATTTGTTGAGAAAAAAACCTTAACTTATTATCCTATTGCTGCAATTTTGTCTGAAGAAGATAATTTGGTTTTGCCTGCAAGTCTCGAACTCGCAAGAAAAGAAACCCAAACTTGGACAAAAATCAAAAAAGGGGATTGGGAGGAACTTTTAAAAGAGGAGGAAGCAACGGCTCTCGCTAAACCCGAAGCGCTAGAAGATTTGGAAGAATCCGGACGGGAGCCAAGTTTAAGTAATAAGTTGGCTCTCCGGGTCAAGCACCGCGATCCCACTCGCAGCAATTCAGGACAGGCTCATCCCCCCGCACCAGAAAGATTTCCCGCCGATGCGGAAGTGACAGAAATCCCAATCGTTGCGGAAGTTCGCCAACCGCCTGTTTTTGGTTCCCAATTCCGGGATCGAGAGCGGCATTACTCCCTAGAAGCGGGAATGATTGCCTCGGAGGAAGAAGCGCGGAGAATTGCCGAAATTGAAGGGGCAATGCTCTGGGGGAAATACAAGGGGCAAGCGTTTGCCAGTCCTGTTTTCGATCCGCTTTTCGAGATTTCTCCCCTTGCCGCCGTTCATTGGATCGAGCCAAATGGTAAAGAACACAAATTCCTGATGAATGGGGCAACCCTAAGCCTCGTTCAAGAAGGTCAAAAAGGTCGATGTCTTTTTGCTTCGGATGCCATTTGGATGGGTTTAGCTGGGGTGCGGTCTGTGGAAACCTTCACCGCCGAAGATCCGCCAACACCCGACCCACAAGACACGACCGAGCAAGCGATCTCCAAACCCTATAACAAGGCTGTGAGTTTTTGTGCGGGGCGGGCAATTAAATCGGGATTTAATTTTAGCGCTTTTGCCAATCCCGAACCCGTGAGTTTTTACTCAGTACGGGCAATCAATCCTCTCGATCTCACTTCCGCGATCGTCGTCACCGCCAATGTCGAGGGAATCGAAACCCGAGGCACACTGGCATCGGTTCAACCCATAACCGTCACCGCCAATGCTGAGGGAGTCGAAACCCGAGGCACACTGGCATCGGTTCAGCCTATAACTGTCACCACCAATGTCGAAGGAGTCGAAGCCCG
>NZ_JCAMRX010000007.1:0-129886 GCF_059821285.1 Spirulina sp. LEGE 11439 | reverse complement strand
AGGCACGTTGGCATCGGCACAGCCCATAACCGTTGCCACCAATGTCGAAGGAGTCGAAGCCCGAGGCACGTTGGCATCGGCACAGCCCATAACCGTTGCCACCAATGTCGAAGGAGTCAAAGCCCGAGGTACGTTGGCATCAGTTCAACTCATAACCGTAAACCTTCAAGTGGAAGCAATCCAAAATGTCTAGCTTTTTATTCGATGGCGCACTTAAAAAGTGTTTTTCCAATCTCATACAGCTTAATAATGGTACGTTTTACGCTCATCTCGCAACAGCAAAACCAGACAAATCTTTACAAACTTTTGGGGATTTAACAGCGATTCCCACAGGAGGAAATTATACATACAAGCAACTCTTCAATCCAGATAACGATCCCAATAAAAGATTAGTTGATGTTACTGGAATCTTAACACTTGCCTTTGAAAATCCTCTCTGGGCTGGATTAACAACAAGTAACAATGCACCGCTTACAGGTCTTATTATTGCCGCCGGCATTAACGCAAACTCGCACTTATTCTGTTATTTAGAGCGACAAGTTAATAGCATAGCAACTCCTTTTACTCCCGATGGCAGTCCCTTAGAGTTCGATCTAAAAACTGGATTTGTTCAATTTGATTACACAACGGTTTAAAAAATGACATTATCAGGCGGCGTTTTTAATTCTTGGCTCAGACGATCGAGCCTCATCGAATTTGGTTTAGTCCCCAGTCCCACTCATCTAAAATGGATATTGGGTTTAGATGCAAACTGGAGTATTCACTCAAGCAAAATTGACATTTTCAAAGCAGAACTCAATGAAGAGAATGGGTACTCTCGTCAAGATTGGTTAGTTACAGCCAATCAATTTATTAACAATACCGTTAACAAAAGAGTTGAGCTAGACGAGCCTCACAAATGGCAAATTACAGCCAATGGCTTATCCTTACAGTGGGATAGTTTTGCACTTTTGGTAGACCCTCATCATCGCGCGAACGCCGTACTTGAAAATATTAATTCAAGCACGAATTCTCTGACCTTAACCGGACATGAATTAAACGATGGCGATGAGATTTTACTAACTCCAGATCTTGACGCAGTGCTTCCTACTGGAATCCCTGAAGATACGATTTTCTATGTCGTCAATTCTGACCCTAACACTTTACAAATTTCCGAAACCATGAATGGCACTCCGCTTAATTTTCTCGATTCAGGAACGGGAGATATTCGACTTCGCTATGCCAATGGATACATTGTTGAGGGAGCCGTAAATTCAGAAGCTCAAACAATTATCGATGACACAACCCAAGACTTTTTGTGGGATTACAAAAAATTAAATACTCAAGTCTTAACAGGGAATACTTGGTAATGGTGAGCGATCCTTTGGAATTAGCACGAGAAAGCCTGACCACACGACGCGAGCAAGGTCAAATTAACATCGCACGGCGCGAAAAAGAAGCATTGAGAAATCCCTCAGCCGTGCGATATCAAGGTTTTAATGCAGCACAAGGACAGCCAATAACATCGTCTGGTATGGGTGGTAAAATCAAAACAAATGGTGCGATTCAGGAAAATACCCAACTCCGAAAAACTGGGTCGCATTTTAATCAAATGCCCCATAAAAGGAGGAGAAGATTTACCAATGCACAGCATACCAAAACAGGTAGAATAAAATCTTTATTTTCAATAGAAAATGAATTTTTTATTGGCTCAGATCGTGCCAAGCCTAAGAAGATTTTTGAGCTTGGAGAAACTCAAATTTTTCTTGCGGCTCAGCTTGAAAATACAGGCAAAGGTAAAAATAATTTCGAAGCAGGGATTTTACTTCAAGATGGTGAGGAATATAAATTATATTTATTTAAAGGAAACTCTAAAAAAGAATTGGTTTATAGTGCGAATGATTGGACTCTGGGAATCTCAGATATTGCGGTCTGGAGAAAATATGGTAGTTTCTGGGGAATGGGATCTAATAATCTTAGTTTGAGAATCCTAAGCGGAAAATTCTGGTTGTTTATAAAAAAAGAAGAAGAGACATCAATAGATACAGGATTATATGTAGACAATGTTT
Organism: Spirulina sp. LEGE 11439; assembly: GCF_059821285.1. Taxonomy (NCBI): domain Bacteria; kingdom Bacillati; phylum Cyanobacteriota; class Cyanophyceae; order Spirulinales; family Spirulinaceae; genus Spirulina; species Spirulina sp. LEGE 11439. The sequence goes on along the minus strand of NZ_JCAMRX010000007.1, from coordinate 127,838 downwards.
TGGTGAAAAAAAATATTAAAGCAAAATACGATTTAATATCCTTTGATGACCTGCTAACAGGAAGAGCAGAATATCTTTACGAAAAACAAATCGTCTATAGTCCTGATAACAGAACTCAATTTACACAAACTGTAAAGTATGAATTCAATGAGGACTATTTTATTGATAAAAATACAAAAATAAATCGGTTCGATTTCTTCGATTTTGAAATGATTGTCGATCAGATAGTCGTAAGTAAGTCTGCATCTGGTTCTTTTGACTATTCAACAGGGCATATTATGGATATCGCTAACCGATGGGATATACATGGAGAGAATCCCATTACTTTTCACGATGAAGCCATGAAAGGATATTATTCTCTTCCTCTAGGAGGAGGGAATCAATACCCCTCGATTAATAGACAAGGGCAACATAATAATGAATTTTATTTATTTGATAACAACAGAATTAATTATAATTACAATAATTTTCTTTATAACAAAAGAAGAAAGAATTTTATATACGATAAACAAAACAACAAGATTTCTTTCTATTACAGAATAAATAATTTCAACAATCAAAAATATACTGTTTTCGCGCATGAATTGACTGTAGGAGATGAGGAGTGGATAGATTCTGAATTTGAGGAATTTGCCTATCTTATTCCCGACAATGCAACAATTTACGATATAAGATACCATCCATGAATCCACAACAACTTGCCTTAGAAAAACTACAGAACAGTCGCGATTTAGCGGCTCAACGCACGGCCGATCGCTACTACAATCAATCTGAATTCTCAGGGCAATACGCTGGATACAATGCTGCCTCTGGAGATATGGTAATTGCGACACCGAGCGGCACTGTTACCGCTAAATCCATTAGTAATGGAATGACGCAGCAGGGGGAGATTATTACGGTTAGTGCGCCGCGTGGAGGGATAGCACAATCAGGTCAGATGCCATCACTATAAACCCAGCATTTCTATCAGTAGAAATGCTGGGTTGACAAGTTCGAGAAAATAGCTTAGTCTCGCAGAGCGAGACCTATTGGAAATCACTTCTTCTCATCAGGAGAAACGCGATTGAACCATTGTTTTTGAGATTCAATAATGGTTTGAGCCTGATTGGGTAAGAGCCACTCAATGCGATCGACATTAACCATCGTTTTAACCCAAATATTCAAGGCTTTATCGCTCTTATCTTCAATTGCCCCGATCCGATGCAATTCAAGCCAAAGAGCGCGGATTTTGTCCTGTACGGTCGCACGGAGCTTTCCCTTGCCTTCTGGCTCAAATTTGACCTTGAACCCCATACCTTTAAAATTGTTGATAACGAGGGCAAGCTGGCTCAAATTCATATCCTTGCAAGAGCGTAATTCGGTAGCTTTTTCGAGGATGTTGCGATATTCTTCATCAGAGAGTTTTAACTGCTTTTTGGCGATGTGAATTTTTGCCAGCAAGCGCTTCCTTTCACTGGCAAGAGGTTCCGTTTTTAAAGCCATAAACACCCCTTCCATCGATTTTTTTGGTAGAAGTCACTTTTGAGGAATTCCACGGCTGCCTCATATTCCTCTTTCGTGACGAAATCAAAGGGCAACTCTTCCCCTGCTCCCACCACTTTGACCACATGGTAAGAGCTTCCTTTCCCTGTAGTTTGTTCCTCAACTAACTGAATTTTTATGCGTAAGGATATCGGATCGATTGGGTCTTCACCGCCTTGGATGTTTGCCAGCCAACCCGATATGCTAGTGGCTGAATCGGTTTTGAGGCTGATAATTGATGCGACATTATCGCGATCGATAAAGACGATATCGAAGTAATTTTTCATTTCCCCGAATTGGGGAACTTTTTGCCAACGAGTCTCAAGGGGTTGAATGGTTAACGACGTTCCAATATCATTGTTTCCCCACTCGAAATAACCATCAAGCAATCGAGCGCGATATGCTCGCAGCCGACCATCAAAAACGATTTGGCGACGAGCGATCGCCCATTCTGGAATTTGTTTTGTTTGTTTTGTGTTGGTTGTTTTCATGCTGTTTTCCAGTAATTAAAAGGGCATGGGAAAAGTTGAAGGTTTAATTGCTTGCATTTGTCGTTGGCTTCTTCAACACGAACAACAATGTTAATAAGTTCAGAGGGAATTTCGTCAAGTTTCTTAAATCTTTTGAATTGCGCTATTGCAGATTTAGCACCTCTCCTAGATTTATAAAGTTTGGCGAAAGTTGAATCAGAAACAAAAACTGAGCCGTTGTAGAACCAATGATTATAAGCAACGATACAGAAAGCTATATCATTTCTCATTTTTCAACTCCTTAGTTAACTAGGGAATTGACGGATTTTGAGGGATTCAGGAAAGTTTGGATCGCTCCAATCTTCCCCCTTTCCCTTGGTTTTAAGTCCACATTTTGAGCCAAGTTGCTTGACCCAGATTGCAGAATGCTGTTGCTCTAAATCCACAATTTTTTTAATCCATTGCGGATCGCAAAATCTTGCTCCCCTGCCAGATTCTCCCCCAATAATGACCCAATGAATATCACCTTTAACGTGCTTCACTTGCGGACAAATCCACCAATGGCATTCGGGGGTAATATTTCTCGGATGATCGCAGCAACCATCTTCAAGTTGATATTTGCAATCGGGAATAGGCAAATACGATAATCCGTTGGGTAATGCCTCTAGCAAGGGTTCGATTGAAACAAATCGCGTATGGGCGGAAGTTTCCAACAGCAACGGAATTCTGATGTTTCGTTGCTTTTGGTTCTCAACTGAAACCCCAAACCAAACGTTCTTTAATGGCAAGCAAAGTTTGCGTGCATAGAATCTTTCCTCTAGCACAGTATTGCTTTTAATTGCTTGCTTCATTCTTTCTTTAAATTTACCAGAAAAGTCAGAAATCACGCTCCAAGCCCTTTGATATAGTCTTTCTGGTAAAAGAGGATCTCTTAAATAATCCCGCATGATTTTTGGGCGCTTGGTCAGGATTTGGAAAGTATGATCCGGACACATTGCCATAATCGCCATTGCCTCATCCCGCCATTCATTCGGAACTTTTGGATGAAAGAAATCTCCCATCGAATTGACAAAAACCTTACGCGGTTTGCGCCAATAGAGGGGCTTGTATATTCGTTCGCGACTTTCGTGGAATCGAATATCGGAAAATTTCCGCTCTCCCCAAAAGCGATTCGCCATCTCAGCCGCATAGCAGTTATCGCAGCCTTCTGAAGCCGGATCGCATCCATCCCAAGGATTCCAGCCCTCATCTGTCCAGTTAATATTTGAGGACATTCGTTTCACCTCTAATTTCAAAATGTCGCCCAACTAAAGGAGGGACAATCAAAACGAAACCTGCATAAATCAACAGAATGAAACACAAAATAACACTCTCTTTTTGTTTATTTTTTGGGCTGTTCATCTCATTTCCTCCACGACAAGATTTTGAGGCACATAACGAGGATTCCAGCATTCAGTAAAATGTTGTTCCAACAATCTTTTGCTGAGTAACAATAGCAGCGATAACCATCAACGTTCCAGTAAACGCAAGGATGCTATACTGCACGATTAATTGAGTTCGAGTGAGTTTCTTTTCAAGCATTAATTTCTCTCCAAATAGTTTCAGGGACGCTAACTTAAACGCCCCTCAAAATGGGTTAGTTGTTATCAACTTGCAGAGCGTAATAAGTCTCTATCGCATTAGCTTTTGCTCGCTCCTCAGAAAATTCGCGTAGCCCAGCCAAAGCAGTAGCAATGACCTCGTTATCGTTCTCATAGGGAGCGTTAAAACAGCGAGCAGTGATAAACTTGGCAGCGATTTTTTCGGCTTCCTCGCGAGTGGGAGGCTCCGCGCCGAACTCACTGGCATTCCACTGCAAAACATAATCGATGAGATTTTCCAGCGCCTCGTACAGTTCGGAGGTCATTTCATAGGTCACGCTCATGCTGCACCTCCTCGGCTCAAAATAGCCTTGCGTTGAGCCGCATTGATGCGAGTCCACTCTTGTGATTTTGCGGCGCGTTCTGCAACTTCTAAGGCATTGCAAATTAACCCGATGTTGCCCTTGGTTTCCTGATGAATATCGACAAGAGCATCGCGATCGATCTGTATCTCACAGCAGGACTCAGCGATGAGTTCCACATCATCCAAATCGCAGGGGAGAAAGTCGATACGACGGCTCACGCGGCGGTTTAACTGCTTATAGTTGGCAAGACGACGATGAATATCTTTGGTGCTGCCGTCTGCCATGCCGATGAGGATAATCGGGATTTGGGTTTCATCGTGAATGTCTCGCAGATAGTCCAGCGATGCTGGATAATTGAACAGGTAATCCGCCTCGTCAATGAAAATGTACTGTTGTGAGTTTTCCAATGCCCCGCAAATCGTTTCCAGCATTGCAGCATTGCGACGATTGGCAGGTAAGTCGAGAGAAATCAAAAGCTTGCTCAACAGGGTATAAGGGGAAAAACCGCGATTGGCACGCAAGAAGATGCCGCTACTCGATTCGGGGTTCGATCTGAACCACTGGAGGCATTTGCTTTTTCCCGTACCCGGTGCGCCCTTAATCAGTCCCATACCGGGGATAGTTTGAGAGCGTTCGTTCAGCAGATTGAACAGAGCAAAAGCTCGTTCGATATTTTTCGTGTATGCGATCTGGTTCTTCATTTCGCTAAATTGAGAGTGTGATTAAACTGCCTGTGCTTCTCCGATAGCCTCGTCTAAGGTTGCGTCAACAACCTGTTTAGTGACTTGCAACCGGGGAAGCAAGGCTTTTCCTTGTGGTGTCCCGATATACCTCCTCATTCGTCGCAACTCCTCGATCGGGGGATTTTCCCCCGCCTTTAGCTGTCGCCAAAGTTTGTTATAGTAAGAGTTATCTCGAATGAGAATTTCGGGATATGTGGGTTTTGGTGCGGGCGGTTGAGTGAGTGCGGTGGACTCCTCAGCCGCCTGCACTGCTTTTTGGGCTTCAGTTAGCCCATTTGAGCCGTGTTCCTCCTTGGCTTTTGGAAAAGCCAAGAGGTTCTCGGATTGTTTCTCACGCAATGTGAGAATCTGTGCAGCCACGTCATTTGTATCGATGGACTTGGCCGATTTCTTTAATTCTTTGCGTTGTTGGGAAATCTTCGCCTTATTGCGGCGTTTAGCTTCTACTGCTACTTTTTGGCGATCGACTCCACTCAAATCGCTTTCAGCTATCGCGATAAATTGCCCCTCTACACTGAAAACAAAGAGTTTCCCGTAATCGCAGGGATCTTCTCGGGCTTCCACTTTTTGCCCCATCCATTCCGCAAGTTCTGGCGCAATGAAGGTTTGCCCGCCCACCCGGATGCCTTTTTTCGTAACGGTTGGATATCGATTTTGAGCAGGTACAGCCAGCAGGATATCTAAGGCTCTCTCGCTGTTGATATTGCGAACGATCTGATGAGCGTTCGACACTTTTTCAAAGGGGCTGATTCCGTTCATTCCTTCCCCTTCGTGCGGCTTGTGAAGGTAGGTATTCAGCCATCGATCGCAGAAAGTTTGAAACTCACTCTCATTCAACCGCAATCGCACCGGTTCCGATTGCGAACTCATCAGGCGATCGCCAAAACTTTCCCGCGCTCTCAGGTCTTGTCGTTCTGCTACGTTGTGACCCGTGAATGCTGGGAGGAATTGCAAGAGGTCATGGGAGAAAGTTTTGAAAAATCGCTCAATGTGAGGTTTTTGCTCCGGCGTAAAAGGAGCGCAAAATTCTTGTTTGATTCCCAAATCGTCCACCACTCTCGCGATGTGATAACTGGTATAGTCCTTGCCATTGTCAGTTTTGATGCGTTCGGGTACGCCCCAATTGAGGATGCAATAGCGTAAGAGAGCGGCTATGGCTTCCGCTTTCGATGTCTTACTCACCAACAAAGCAGAACGACGCGAATAAACATCAATGCAGCCAACAACCGTGTAGCGCCCGTCATCCAGCAAAATATCGGCGGGGGTTGAGTCCAGTTCCCAGCATTGGTTGAGGTGATCGATTTGTTCGCTATAGCTGCCAAACGCAGGCTGAAACTTGCTCTTGTGCTTATCCGGGTTGTTGAGATGAACGAAAAGTTCTTGGTTTTCGTTGCGCCAGCGTTCCAGCCATCGGCACAATGTTCTCTCAGCGACAAGTTGTTCGGGCGTAAATTCCTTTTGCAGTAATTCGTGCAGGTGTTTGCTACTAATTCGAGGATTGCGGCTAATATGCCCCTTGATAAACTCCACCATCTGGGGATTGCGATCGATCTTCCTCTTGTTGCGGCGGTTCGGCTTGTAGCCATCATCTAACGCTGAGGCGCTTTGTTTTAGGGCTTTTTGCCAGTTGCATAACGTGGAGCGCGAGAATTTCCGGATCGTTTCGTAGGTATCGATCTCGATTTGCCGCGCCTTGTACTTCTCACAAAATTCGTATTCTGCTTGAATCTTGCTGAGTTCGGGGTTATCGGTGTGGAACTTCTCGAAGGCTTTGAGAATCGTGAATCTTGCCTGCGCTCTATCGCTCGGGTTTAGAGTGAGGAGATTGTTTTCACAATTACTGTGAACATCAGTGGGTCGTGTTGATTTTTTCTCATCTCGATTTTGTTCTCTTTTTCGAGTTTCTCGATGCTTTAGTGCAGTTTGGGGGTCATCGGATGCCCTCCCAACATCTCCACTAGCGCGTAGAGTGTTCTCGGTTCTTTCTCTAATATTTTCAGGATCGCTTGTTCTAGTTCTGGGTAGGTTGGGTTTGCCATTGGCTATCAGTTGGCTGCACAAAGGGCATAAGTGATGAATTGTTTCTAGTCGATTCGCTTCAGACTCAATCCGATCCATTTGCCGCGAACACTCGTTTCTATCAGTTCTCGTCGCGACAGATTCATCAGTGCTTTGTTCGTTATTTTTGTCCCGAATTGGATGTAGAGCGGGAGGGCTTCCATTTCCTTCTCTTGCTCCAACAACCGCAAAATTTTCCTCTGGGCGTACAGAACCGATCCCGGACGAATCGGGGCGATCGTGTTTTTCATCGGTCAGCGCTCCCATCCTGTGAAAGAGTGTGCGATCGGCATCCACAGAGTATTGTCCGTTGCTGAATTCAGAGATGGGGTGTACTGTTTCCAGACTTTCCCCTCTCTTTCCAGTCTGTGAATTGCTTCCCGTCCCCGTTCCTTTCCGAACTTCTCCTCCAGTTCGTCTTGCGGTAAATCCCTCTCCTCTAGGATTTTCAGAATTTCCTGTTCTATATTGCTCATTTTTCTTTCCTAAGTAAGCCTGTGTTTCTGGAGGGAGTGAACTGATGTGGTACTCGCGACCGCCGCCGTGTCCTTGCCGATCTCTAAATTTCCAGTTTTCTCGCTTGGCAAGTTTTTGCATTCCTCTTTTAGAAGAGGGCAATTCAGGTAAATGCAAAGTTGCCAATTGTGAAGCAGAATACCAAAAGTCCATAGCAAATAATCACTAGAGTTCGTCAGAGTTCCCAGTTCCCAGTTCCCAGTTCCCAGTTCCCAGTTCCCAGTTCCCAGTTCCCAGTTCCCAGTTCCCAGTTCCCAGTTCCCAGTTCCCAGTTCCCAGTTCCCAGTTCCCAGTTCCCAGTTCCCAGTTCCCAGTTCCCAGTTCCCAGTTCCCAGTTCCCAGTTCCCAGTTCCCAGTTCCCAGTTCCCAGTTCCCAGTTCCCAGTTCCCAGTTCCCAGTTCCCAGTTCCCAGTTTTGATTTCCTTCGCAACCATCCTGAGTTCAGCTAGAGAGCATTCCCACAAAATCGCCTTGAAGATGAGACCATCGCGATCGCCTGACTCTGGGCATCCTTCCCTTAAACAGAGAGTCCGGATGCGATCGAGTTCTGAAGCAGCTTCGGCTGGGGTGCGAGGTTTGTTCATTGATTTGTCCAGCCCCGTTTTGACTATTAACCATACATTACATTGTGTAAGGTTTGGTTAACACTCAATTTAGCTTCACTCTAGACAAATTGTCAACAGGTAGGCTAAAATTTTGTAAGGTTCAGTTAACATTTGCGAAATGAAGGTACAGACGGAAAACCCTAAGCAACGTCTATCGGAAGTCATTCGAAGTTTGTTGGATGATTTTGACCTGTCCTCACGGCAACTTGCAAAAAAATTGCAGGTATCTCCCCCAACTGTTGGGGAATATCTTGGAGAAAATGGCAAATCCCTGATCGATCCGTCTCGGATGCGCGTTTGCAACTATCGTCGCCTTGCTGAGCTTAAAGGGTGGAAAGTAGGGCAATTGGATAGCTTTATCTATGGTGAAGATGAAAGTGAAGATGAAAGTGAAGATGAAAGTGAAGATGAAGATGAAGATGAAGATGAAGACAACAAAATGATACGAGTAATCGAAAAACTGTTTGACAAAAAATTCAAACAATTGGCTGAGCAAATAACAGGGGAGAAAGCAATGTTTGAGGGGTATACCCTGAGCCAAATATTAAAATTCTTTTTGCGTAGATCTGAGAGTAACTGGAACAAGCAAATTGAAGAATATCGGCGCTCATTGCCTGAATTTCCAGATATTAAGACTATTAAAGATATAGCAGAAAACTTTGAAAATTTGGAAATATCTTCCGAAAGAGTTTTATTTTTGGTAATGCTTATGCAGCCATTTTTCGACAGGAAGGGAGAATATGGGACTGCGATCGATTGGATAAAAGCGGCTCAAAAAGAGCGCCCCGATCTCAAACTCTATAGCGAGAATGATAACGGAGCAAAAAATGGTAAATCAATCTAAGACTTGTCTAATAACCATTGCTCCCAGTAATCAGTTTGAGCTTTTTTTGTGTCAGTTGTGATTAAAGCAACTTCAGAATCTCCTAGAGGAATACCCGTTAATTGCTTTTCCCATACAGGGATATTTGTCTTGTTTTCGTCATCATAGTAGGTATAATGCACTTGAATTAAATCTTCCAAATCCAAACTCATTTGGAAATTTTTTTCATCAATTTCAAGGACTTGTTCGATGCACTGTTTCTTGGATTCTCCAATCACTCCTTTAGAGATAAGAGCTGGTTGCAAAAGTAAATCTTTTAAAGGGAGATTTAGTCTGTTCTCTATGCCTCGCCACGGGAAACAGTAAAGGAGTGGATATCCTGCATCGCGATTTGTACTAAAAATGCTAATAGTTGTGTTGAATTGGCAACTGAGCATTTTTATGAATTCTGGATATTGTTTGGCAAATGTAGATTTGCTTTCGCGAATCGATTGCTGAAAAGGAATAATTCTGTGAGTTGTTGTGTTCATTGTCTTCATTTCCTTTGAGGTAAACACGGGGTATTCAGCTAGTTTGAACCCTCGCACTGCAACGCAAACTAAAGTAATGCTTAATTGAGAAGCTGCTTTTGCTAAGTCTTTGTAGTCCCCGATAAGTTGTCTCGCAGTTTGCAGAGCAACTCCTTCTTGAAAAGCGTTACCCACGCAATCCACAGTCAACTTGAATGGGTATTCTTCCATGAAAGAAATTAGAATCGTGCCTTTGTAATATCCAGAGAAGAGATAAGACAAGTCACATTTTTCTAAGAATTGCTCTGTAAGAAATTGAGACATGGTTTTAATGGAAAGGTTATGAAGAGAAGAACACATCTTCATAATATTCTAGACTAATTTGACCGATCCGGAGTATTCGGCTCATTGTTGTGTTCTCGAATGAGAATCTCATAAATTTCGCAATCAAGAACTTCGCAAATTTTGTCGAGATAGTCATAACCAATTCCCTCTGCGCGTTGTTGTTCTTGGTCGCGAACCCATCCAAGACTACATCCAACTGCATCAGCTAAAGATTGTTGGGTATATCCCCTTACGCGGCGAATTTCTCCCAGAATGCACTTAATTGTCATCTCCAAACTCGATATTTTATTATAGCTACGGTTTAGAGCAGTAGTCACTCTAAGCTCAGAAAAAAACAACAGTTCAACAACTCTATGGTTTAGATTAAATAAAATTTGCAACACCTGTTCTACACTTTTAGCACAAAAAAATGTAGAACCATATTACAAAAACTTTAAAAACATCTCAAAAATTCTGAAAATCACTTAATTATTGATTCGATTTGCTTCAATAATATAGTTAAAAGTCTAGGTAAATTGTATTTATTGCCAAGAATCGACTCAAAAGCTATTAGATCAGGCAATCAAAGCACTGTAAATAGTCGATAACAAATTCATAAAATCTTCACAAATTGAATTTGTTCACCCAAAATCCTCACGACATCTGCTGTAATAGATTGATTTCAGCTTAAAAAACAACCAATCGAGATAATTTTCTCCTCGCTTCAACGCAGATCGCTATTGAGAGTTTGCTGGCAATAAGTTGTTCTTTTCAGGCACACAAGCTAAATCCAACCTAGAGTAATCTCTTTGAGATGGATATGAATAAAACATAAACTTATTAAACTTATTTAAAGTCGATATTAACTTTTGTATGAAAAAGTTATGAACTTGAGAGCGAGGTTTTTGCCAGCTTCCCAAAGGGTAAAATTGTTGAAAAATCCATCTTTCCCATGACCTCAACCCAACCCCCACGCAGACCCACAGGCAACCAAGGACAAAATCCCACACTAAAAACCCTCAACAGCATTCAAGCCGAAATGAGGCGACTCAACCAAACCGTCAACAACCTCGAAAACCAAGCCAAAAAAAGTAAATCTTTCACAATTCGCGATTATTTTCTCCAGCACGCCCCCACGTTCGTGATAGTGCTGCTGTTGTTGGTTCTTTTGGTCAACGTTGCGGGCTTGCGTCCCGAGCCTCCCACCCCACCAAAATTCCAATATGATATCCAATCCCCTGACGATCTCAACTTCCGAGAATTCATGAACGCCTACGGGCAAAATGGCTGGCGCATCGTCTCCTGTCGTCGGGCATTGAACGACGGCGATGCAAGCTACGAGTGTATTCTGATGAGGGAAGCAAGAGAAAATGAAACCGATGAAGCACAATAAAATTTTTGAGCAATGGGCAAGGCAGCTAGAGCAATGGATTCCCACATTGCCAAAAACCAAGAAAAGCGATCGATCTTCCAACCCCCCGATCTATCAGGTTGAGGAGAGCAATTCAGCAAACGGGGAAGCAGGGGAAGCGATCGAAATTCCCGAATAAGTGGAGTATAATTTTATAATCTTTCCCTTGAGAATCTCATGATAAACCCTTACGACTGGCTTAAAGGCATCCAAACCATCCTCCAAAAATTAGTTGATGCAGAGGAAGGGAGCCAAAACCAGAAAGAACTCCTGTGTCAATTATTTGATTATCAATTCGATAAATTTCTAGATGAAAACTGGCCAGAATTGGAGCTTTCCAAGCACTTCCACACAGCATTGGAGAATGTTAAATCGCAACGCAACACCACGATCGCCGTTCCAAAAAAACAACGAGTTGGCGAGATAGCCAGATGTTTGCTCATACAAATACATAACGAAATGCAGGAAGAAGAAAATAAAGAAATTCGCATAAAAATGCAGAAAAAAGAAGAAACGAGAGTATTGCCTCTCGCTGAAAAAAAAGCCTTTTATGTAAATCGTTCTGAGGAGTAAAAATCATGAAAGAAGGAGAAGTATTTCCAGAAATATCCATAAAAATCTTTGAAACAATGCCCCCACTAATCAGTCAAAAAAAAGGAGTCATCCCCTACTACAACATCACAGAAAACAACACCATCGAAATCAAAACCGAAATAATCAGAAGTCCTGAACCTTGGGAACTCTACTGGCTAAAAGACAAAGAAATATCATAAAATCATGCAAAAACTCCTCCAAATCAATATCGATTTTTCCGAATCATCCCAAAACAAACTTTCCTTGCAAGAACAACAAAAGCGAAAACAAGCACGCTTTGAACAAGACAAACAAGAAGGATACGAACAATTAAGCGAACTCTGTCGTTTGGGAGAAATTGATGCAGCCAAACAGCTTGCAGCACATAATTCGCGGTGGGGCTATGAAATAATTGATAGGATTGTATTTGAAAAATTAGATTGAAGAAATCAAATGCGCCGTCAACCCCACAAGCAACGGCGCATCATGCAAAGACTTTGAGTTAAAAAAAAGTAAAGATTAGCATTCTTTAATCGCTCAAAGCATCAATAATTTTATTCACAACTTCAAGCGAAAGTCCATCAATGCTAACCCCCGACCGTAAAATCAATTGGTAACTTGCTAACACCTTGTTACTACTATCGGGAATAATCGCAGCAATCTCATTAAGAACAACAGAAAAAAGTTCATCGTAGATATTAATGTCCTGAAACATTACCGAACCCTCCATCCTTAGATTTCTGTTCATTCAAAACCTCTTTAATATACAGCGACAAACTCACCCAAAAGAAACTCAAAAACCTTGTCACCTTTCCCCAATCAGCCTCAAGAAAACCATCCCCCATCAACTTATACTCCGCAAGAAATGACCGCCAATACCTCCGAATCTTAGGATAATATCGTGAAATCAAACCCAGCAAAAGCAACAGAAAATAAAGAGAAACAAAAAATCGAGAAATGCGATTAATACAATTCAACATGAAAATTCTCCATCTTAGCAAACAATACAATTACTACAATGTAGACTAAATATCCTTCATTTCTCGTCCCTCTAAATCGTCATAATGCAGTATCCATAGCCTACATTCTGCATCGAACAAAAGCTCATACAAGAGGAGGTAAAAAAAAGATTTTAGCTTCTGCCAATTAACCCCAAAAAGACCATCCCCCATTAAGAATTCATGCTTCTTAAGAATTGACGGCAAATACCTCAAAATCTTAAAAAAATAACGCAGAATCAGGTAAGGAAAAAACAATAGAAAACAGAGAGAAACAAAGCAGCGAGAAATGAGATTTAACACAAAAACTCCCGCAGAAAAGATATTAAATCCACTATAAACAAACATCCCAATTCCCATCACTGCGAAAAAATTCGCACTGATAAAAATCAATCCTTCACTCTAAAATCAAACAATCATCACTTCATAGGGTCTACCATCAATGCCAAATCAATTGCCGATATAATGCCTCAAATATCCTCACCAGTCCGCTACTTCGGCGGAAAAGGAAACCTCAAAAAAAAGCTCCTCCCACTAATCCCCTACACTAAACTTTACGCCGAACCATTTGGTGGCGCAGGCTCAATTCTCTTCGCCAGAAACCCCTCACCAGTTGAATTTTACAACGATCTAAATCAACACCTCATTGAACTTTTCCGAGTTTTACAAAACCCCGAAAAAAACCAACAACTCAAATACAAAATAGCCAACACACTCTACAGTCGCGCTGAATTCCATAAAGCAGCCTCAATACTCGCAAATCCAACCAACAACCCCATCGAAATAGCATGGGCTTTTTACGTCGCGCAAAACCAAGGCTTTGCAGGTTCCACAACTCAACGTTCATGGGGGGTTTCCCTAACAAGCAGCAGTAGAGGCATGGCATCCACCACAAGTAGTTGGCTCAGTCGCCAGCAATATTTTGAAACATGGCTTGAACGTCTGAAAACTGTTCAAATCGAATGTAGAGATGGTCTCGAACTCATCAAACATCTCAACGAACCCTACACCACAATATATGTAGATCCTCCTTACCCAAAAGCTACTCGAAAATCCGGAAAATATCCCCACGAAATGACCAACGAACAGCACGAAAAACTCATAGAAATCCTTTGCAAATTCAAAGGAAATGCCATTATTTCCACCTACAACTCCCCCATTTATAAATCCTTAGAAAAAGCAAAATACAAAAAAATCAAAATACAAACATCCTGTTCCGCAGCAGGACGAACGCGCTCAAGCCGCTTGCAAGGAATTGGCAGTGCGACCCACCTCTCCTCTCGCACCGAGATCGTATACCGCCGCGTTCGGACTCCGTGAAATTAGCTGCGAAACACTTCCATCAGCCCAGCCATCAAAGTCAAATAGCTGGGCAATTTCTCATTGGGTCGTGTTCTCAATAATTGCGATCGCTTTTCGCATCTCATTAGTCGGCTCACCAAATCGATCGGGGTTCGCAAGTTTGCGGTGTTTTGCCTCACCCATACATCTATACTCCCTAAGATCCAAAACCATGTGGCGTATTTTGCGCCAAAAAGATCCAGAATTAATTTGTCATCACCCGAACAAAAAATCAGTCGCAGGGATCGCCAGAGCATTTGTCATTTCACCTCTTTGCGGATAGTTGCGGATTATTCCGGATCAATGTCAAGATCCAGAACCATGTGTCCCGTTACACTTATGCGTATCCCGAGGAATATTTGCCGATGTTCCGGAAGTGGTTTCGCGAAACGTACAAGCCGCAGAAATTGCCGAGCTATCTCAGCCACAAAGACCCCGATGCCTTGCCTGCGTTGAGCAAAATGCTGGGGTTGCCGTTAGGCGAATAATCCCCAGCCCGCCCCTGCATCCCGTATCGTGCGGGGGTTATAATATATCAACCAACCCCGCTTCTCCCAATGCGCGATCGAGTTCTGCCAGCACGCCCAGCACTTCTCCCCACTGCCACAGATACTCAAAGTCCAACGCTTCCCCTTGGAGCTTGAGGATGCCGAGAACGTCGCGCCATTGCTTGGCTGATTCATTACCGGCAATGCGATACCAAACCAGTTTTTGCAAGACGATATCCTCGGGAGCGCCAATATAAAATGCCATGCCGTCACCTAACTCAATGCGCTGTCGCCGTGCAATGGCATTCTGTCGGTATTCGTCATTATCGCGAATGAGATAAATATCTGCTTTAATTGTCGAGATTAAGTGAATGACATTAAATGTCGAAGTTTGTCCTCGTAGAGCTTCTTCTATCGCCGTTTCGCTAACGTAGAATTCAGACAGCGCGTCCATCAGCGATCGCATATTGGTTTCGCTCAGTCGAGCAACGGCAATATCAACATCCTCGGTGGTGCGGCGTTCGCCCAAGATAGCACTGGCCAAGCCGCCGCTTACGAAATACGGTAAGTTTAGCTTATCGAAGATATTACCGATGGCAACGGCAAGCTCGAAGGGGGTATCGGGTACGTTTGGCATAGTGGATTCAGAAATCTTCAAAGAGCGCAACGAGCGAACTTGGCGGTGAAACGAACGCACTTGTAAGGCACGACGCTCTGGGGATAAACGACGCATCAGGGCAAACAGAACGCGCTCGGTTTCAACAGTCGTATCGGCAGCTTGGGTTTGATACATGGTACGAGATTCTCCTCAACTCTAGAATATCGCAGCCAGCCATGCGATCTTGCGCTTGTCAATGGATATCGGGATTTCTTCCGTATCAATGCAATCAAAGCTACCTCGGGCAACGAAACCCTCTCGGTTCTCGTTCGCGCAGCGTGTCCGGAGGACGTATCCATGCCCAGATTTTCGCAGTATCGACGGCATCCGGCGCGTTCGTCGGAATCAGCAGCGTTATCCAGCATTCGCCGAGTAGCTTAATCACCTTCTCGTCCTCTGGCAATCGCGGTATTGATGAGCGATACGGGAAGAGTAGATAGTATCGAGTCTTCAGGCTTTGCATCGTTCCGTTCTCCGTTTCTTTTTGCCCTTCGCGTTAGCCCTCGTTCTTTCGCTTTCCTTTGTTTTTTCTGCCGCGCCTGTCACCACCGTCACCACAGACTACTACAATATCGAAGGCACGACGGCACAGCAATTGCGATCGCAAATGAACGAGCGCGGTCCTTGGTGGCAAGGCAGACACCGCGACGGTCGGACGCAATGGGAAGTGAATTGGCGCTATCGGTACGACATTCGCAACGGTCGCTGTTATCTAACAGAGCCAACCGTTACAACCGATATCACTATAACTTTACCCCGATGGACGAATCAAACCAGTGCATCTCCCAAACTCCAACAACACTGGGATAACTTCTTGAATGCCCTACAAGCCCACGAAAACAAACACGCCCGGCACGGGCAACAAGCTGCCGAGGAAATCGAGAAGATGTTGGATAAAGTCGCACCCCAAACCGACTGCGATGCCCTCGGAAACTCTGCCAACGAGAAAGCCAATGGGATTATTCGGAAGTACAATGCGATCGATGCAGCCTACGATCGCGAGACGAATCACGGTAGAATTGAGGGGGTGAGGTTTCCGTAGGAAGTAGGAAATCGGGAATTGTGGGGAAGTCGGGTCAATATTCCGAGAGCAACATGAGAACATTACCGCAAACATAGAGCTTGATTTCCGGCATGGGAAAATCGGTGTACTCGATCTTCTGCGAAAATGCCAAGTCATCCGTGTCGCGATAACACGACAGTACGGCGCTTTGGGCTTGCAAGTCAGTCGCGAGAATCCAAAGCTGAAAATCGCGCAGCATGGAGTCTTTACAGATTTGCGGCGAATATTGATACGATGCGATCGCGTCGATGAACCAGTTTGCTTCCGCTTCCTTGGCAAGGTACTTGACCCCATCGGTATACTGCAAGCACTGCAACCAATGAGAATAAAGATACTCCGACCCCGTAAAATGAGCTAAGTTTGCGACTAACTCTTCTGGATTCTTAATCATTTCTTCGTTTCTCATCATTCATTTTCATCCCCTGCGAGAGCCAATATTTTTAATTTTTCTCCTTTGTATTTTGTTGCCAGATTCATTGCATTAGGATTGCAAAGCGGACAGAGCATTCTGCCGTTATGTCAGCTTTTGAGATGCCGTTCTAAGTCTCTGTCGCCCTCCCAAGTTCTAACAAGAACAAAATCAATATTTCTCTCTGCAAAAACTTCGGTAATTCTCGCGCCTGAACCGTTTTGATGTTGCTTGAGTCTGGCTTCGAGATTATGAGTAAAGCCAAGATAGCGCTTGGGGGACGGCGGGGTTTCCCCGCCATTTCCAACCAAGTAAGAAATGCTGTGCCATACCGAGATTACCACAGCCAATGGCTTTGCGATAATGCAGGAGATACACAATTTTCTGCATGGGATTTTGGGTTATTTTCATCCCATGCCAATGCAATTTTCTATGCAGTTTTATTGTTTAATCTTTGTATGTCGAAGATGCTACATAACTTGTCTTCTCCAATCCATCGCTCCTCGCATAACCCGGAGAATGTCTGAAGTTGATAAAGCCATTGCGGTTTACTGATGAGCGTCCCGGTTTTGTAACGATTGTAGCTACATTTTACAGCGCAGATTTCGTATTCTTCCCAATCCCCCGGAGCAATGCTGTCATCTTTCCAATAAACTTTGCTGCCAATGCCAAACTTAGCTTCGCTGAATTGCTCCGTTTCATTGGGATGCGTTGAAACTTCAACGGCAATGTAAGACCGAAAAGCGCTCTGCTGAGCGGCGATGGCTTGTTGGATTTCGAGGTCGCGATCGCTGACGAGGGTTGCGTTGTATTCGCGGCATTGGTCTTGAAAGGGTTCGCCGTACATGGGATAAGTAGGGAGTAGGGAGTAGAAGGGAAATCTTTGTGATATATTCCTTAACTCCTTTGTTTTCACCCCATCCTTCACTTTTCTTATTTTTTATTCCTTCTTCTTTACCCCGAAAATCCCCCACGATTCCCTACTCCCTACTCCCGTCTTTCCCCCTAATCCTTTTCTAAGAACCATCACCCAGCCAATTTTTTCCTTCAGCGACTTTGAGATTGAAGTCTTCGAGAAGTTTTTCATCTTTAAATGTCAGATGCACCGTACCTTTCTTAAAAATGCGAAGATAGAAAAAGTAAGACTCAAATTCTTGACGATAATCGATATCTCGCAGCTTGGTAAAGTTATCAATGGCTTTCGCTGTCGTTATGCCTTTTTCGATGGGAACGCCGGATAAATAGCACAGCACTTTATCTAGATCGTTATAAATCTCGCATTCTCGCCACGATACCGAAAACCCCCATTGTTTCTCATAAGTAACGCCATAAGGGTGAATGATTTTCTTATTCAATCGCCACGATTTATTCGTTTTCCAGCCTTCACGATGTACTTTGTTTTTCTCGCAGTATTTCGACAGTTTATCAAACATATCAATGAGGCAATCTTGCATGATTTGTTCGCTGTTGAGGAAGAACATCTCCAAAACTTCCCATACATTCTTTTCAGAAAATGCCATATTTGTTTGAGCGCGAGCAAACTCATCGAACTTCTTGTGAAAGTGAGTTGTCGTGCGTTCTCCCAAGTGAGTTTTCACAAACACCGTATTCCAAAAACGCGACTTTAATGCTTTGATTTGCTCGTCTAGCGAGGCTTCCACGACTAAACTCTTTCGTTCGCGATCGCTACAGGATTCATAGACTTCACGCTGAATCCCTTGCAAATAGAAACTCAGCTTCGATTGAGCGCGATCGCGTTCGCTCAAGGCAGTAACGGCACTATTGTAACGAGCAACCAGATTTTTCACGACATCGCGATGGGCAAGGGGATTCGCAGCAAACTCGGTGTCTTCTACGCCCGCATCGGTTTCCAGATTTAATTCATCAAAGTCAATGCACGAAGCTCGCGCGGGTTTAGCAAAGCGTACCAATGCCACTTCGACATCCGTAGGACGCTCCGAATGCTTGAAGCATTTTCCCAGATATTCAACAGAGCCAAAATCGCGAATCAGTCCCAGCAGAGCTTTACGTTCTCGACCGCATGGATTATCGAGGGTTTCTCGGTTGAGCAGGATCGCCGCTTTGCCTTCGGATGCCAAGACTTCCCAGATTTTCAGGGCGTGCCGAACTCCATTGCTAAACGGTGGATTGGCAAGGATTAACCCGAATTCGCAGGGTTCGCAATACGCGAGGAAATCCGCTTCGATGACCTTGTAACTCTTGCCTTGCAGAAGATAGCGCAGTTCGGGATCGATTTCGATGGTTCGCAGCAATGACCGTTTGACGCGCAGTTCTTCACAGAGATAATCGAGGATTGCTCCGGTTCCGCCGTGAGGTTCGAGAAGGAGTCCTTTGAAAGACAAACAACCATAATAGCGCTTGACTACATAGGGTTCGACCATTTTGGCAATGACTTCTTTGGGGGTTGGATACAGTTCATGTTCTAGCATGGGCTTTCTTTATTTTTCTTCATCCCTTGCGAGAGCTATTGTTTTTTATTTTTCTTATCTCCTCTCAAACCCTTTTTTTTTCTACATTTTAGTTTTCGCGCAAAAACAAAATATGCTAAAATAAAATCAGATTCCATACAGAATTTGAAATTATGGCGAACATCAAAGCACTCATCGCCGACAAACGTAGAACCTTTCAACGCGAAGAAGACAATACACCCGAAGTATCTACTGCAAAACCCGGACGCGCCGAAGCAAAAGACATTTGGCGACATCTCTCCAACGAACCGATTTACTTATTAGAGACCAAGATTATCATTGGCAGGCAGAGCATCAAAATTCTCGGTGAAGAACTAGGGATTGACGGTGAAGTATTAGAGCAACTGCGAGAAATTGCACGGGGCGGTTACGGTGCCAAGATTAGCCAGAAGTTAAAGAGCTACGCCAGTAAGTTGCAGAGTGCCGAGAAACTCTGGCAGAGTAAATTCACCGTATATGCAGAGCCGTACCGATTCGTTCACGAGTCTCATTATCCCGATGCGATCGCTGCCATTGAGGAGATGCAGGGGTTGGCAGATGAGTTAAGGCAAGACTTGATAGCCAGCTATGACGATGAAATCGAGCATTTCTTGGTGAAATTGCAGGGCGTGATGGAGAAAGCCGGACTCGATGACACTCAAGTTAGCGAAGCGCTGTACAGATACACCGATGCTTACCCTACGCCCGAGGACTGGGCGGAGAATGCGCTGCAAGTCCAGATTACTCAGAATAAGAAGATTTCCTCGTTTATCGAAAGTTTGCAGCAGGATACCAAGGTCGCCCAAGCCGCTGCCGAACGCGCCAAAGCGGAACTGGATGCCGACCAAGCCAAGTTAGAACAAGAAAAATTTCAGGCGATCGCCAGAAGCACGGCGTTATTTACCGATGGCTTAAACCAAGCGGTAAATCAAGGTAGAGCCAGAGCCAGAGACGACGCTTATGACGCACTGGCTGACTTCTTCGACAAGATCGCCCTGTGCCAGCCGGGGAATATCCCGGGGAAATCTAAAACTATCAAAGGCTGGGATAGTGCCTTTGCGCGGTTGGAGGTGCTGGCAACCCACGACCCCAATTTGACTGAGATTATCGAGGAAGCGCGGGAAATTCGGAAACTGTACGAAGATGAGAATACGAATATTTCACTATTGCACGATAAGTTGCAGGATTTCCAAGAGAACTTGAGAAACTTAGCAAATAAGGATAACACTGGCGGTAAGGGCAATGCGCGGCTCTCCAAGATGCTAACCTATGAGGCGCAGTACAAAGACGCAATCGCGGAACTGAAGGAACTGGAGAAAAACCCCAACCTCGAACGCATCAGCGAACTCAAGGGGAAAATTGAGAGCTTGGCGAGTTTGTATAAGTATCGCTCGAAGGAGTTGGAGAAGTTGTTTACGAAAGCCAAAGTCGAGACGAAGATTGCAAGTGCGAAGCAACAACCCACTACGCCGGAATCGGTGTTTGATGAAGATGCGGGATTCTAATTCACTTGGAATTCAAAGTATTATTTTGCCCGAATGATTGCCAAAATAACGTTAATATTCCCGGTCTGACTTTGCCGATCGATAACCACTGCACTCGCATTGCATCCGTTGCTGCCAAAGCAAATTCCAAATCTTTTGGCATTCTTTCAAAGTCTTTCCCCCACGCCGTGACAGTATTTTCGGGCTTGTCGAGAATAATCGCGAGAACTTCAACGCGCTGCTGTCGGTGTCCCCATTTCCCTTTGGCGGCCGCTCTTTCTTCTTCGCTCATTGCATCGTAACCGAACCAGCGATCGCAGAATTCATTGGCGTTCATGGTTGCGTTAATTTTCAAGCATTGTGTTAGGATTAAAGATAGCATAAAAGCAGAAAAAACTTCCACATGCTTTTGCGGAGCATCGGGGAGACGTGGAAAATTTTTCTTACCAACCATGTTACCAAATCATTCCCTCGCAACGCCAGAGCGAGACCGTCTAGAGCAATGCGAAGCCGTTATCCAACGCGGGTTGCAAACATTCTACGAGGTAGGCAAAGCGCTCCAAGAAATCAAAGATGCCAAGCTGTATCGAGACACTCACAAATCTTTTGCTGCGTATTGCCGGGAGCGCTGGCAGATGGGGCGAGACTATGCGTACAAACAAATTCAGGCATCGACCATCGTAGACAACTTAACCATTCCGCCGCCCGGTGCAAAGGGAGTCAAAAATGTAGACTACGGTATACAAAATCAAAATGTAGACCACGGTATACAAATTCGCGAACGCCACATCCGCCCTCTCGCGCCATTAACCTCAGCACAACAACGCGAGGCATGGTCGGAAGTGCAGCGCCGTGCCGAAACTAAGCCAGTCACCGAAAAACTGGTGCGAAGCATAGTCAAAGAGTGTTTCCCCGAAACCATGAAACCCAAGCCATCCAACAAGCCCAATAAAACCGCATTGGAATTGGAGAACGAGCGATTGCAAGCCAAAGTCGAAACCCTCGAGGCAGAGTTAACACAACTGAACAAAGACTTCGAGATGCGCTTGGCCTCTGAAATTACCGACAAGATATCCGATGTCCTAGAAGATTATGCACTCATCCAAAGCGAACGCGATCGCCTGAGAAACTCGTGGAATGACAAAGCCGCATTGCGGGCAAGAGTAGCGAAGCTGGAACAAGAAGAACAGAGCAAAGGCATGAATGCAGAGGATGTATTGGAACGGTGGAAAGCGGAGCAAAAGCAGGAACTCGAGGATGCGGTGAAGGAAATCGGGACTTCCTAATATTTTCAATTGACCGACAGAATATGAATTTTTTTGTTTTCGCGCAAAAACTAAACTATAATAAAAACAAGGCTTAGAGGCGATTATGACGAACGCGACAACCCCAGAAAAACTTCAGAAGCTCCGCAAACAACTGAACCAGTGCTTCCTCGAGCGCTCGCAAATCATCGACGGGCTATTGGCAGTGCTATTACTCGGTGGCAATGCGGTTCTCTTCGGACCGCCGGGTTGTGCGAAGAGTGCGATGTTGCTCGAAATCTGCAATGCGATCGAGGGAGCGAAGTTCTTTAATAGATTGCTCCAAAAAGCGCAGCCCCCCGAAGAGTTATTGGGTCAGCCGAGTTTAAGAGCATTGCAGGAGGAAGATATTCTGCGACGCAATACCATCAACCGCTTGCCCGAGGCACACATTGCGTTTTTGGATGAAATTTTTAGGTGCAACCCGACGACGTTGAATGCCTTGCTTCGCATCATCAACGAGAAAATCTTTGAGAATCCAGAACCCCAGAAAATCCCTTTGTTATTCTTGGTGGGCGCGGCGAATCACGTTCCCAAAGATGACGAAATGGCGGCATTTGTTGACAGGTTTATCTTCAGACCGTGGGTGGGCTATGTGACTCGCGCCAAATCTAGAGAGAAGCTGATTCACAGAGCCATTAAAGGCAATCCTAGCGTCACGGTAAAACTCTCGCTAGATGAAATTTACCAGATGCAAAAAGATGCCAAAAGTGTTGCAGTAAGTTCGGAGATTATTACGGCACTCTTGCAAATTCATGGCATCTTAAAAGAACAAGTGTTTCTCATTAGCGATCGCAAGCTCCAGCAGCTTGCTAACCTACTCCAATGCTATGCTTATACGCAAGGGGATGATGAAGTTTACATCGACCACATTCACGAATTATTTCCTCATTGTTTGTGGCGCACGCAACCTAAAGAAATCAACGAGATTCGCAAGCTCTTAAAAGAGGCATATCCGAGTCCATTGCAGCAAGTCACGCAATTTTACGATGCTGCTAAAATCGAAGCAGGTGAAGTGACGAAATTAGCCACAGAATACAGTAGCAATCCCAACGCCTACAACGAACAAAACTTACTCGAAACCATCACCAAAACTTCCACAACTCTTGCCAATCTTCGTGATAAAATAAAGGAAGCCATCGCTAATTCTAAATCCAGAGATGCTGAGAAAGCTAAAGCAAAACTGAAGGCGCTCGAAGAACTCATGGGGGAAACGGCAGGGTATCGCGATCGCGTAGTTTAATCAAATCGTCGTCTCTCACACGCCGACAGGCTTTATGAATAACAACACTACCATTACTTACAATTACCAAGTACGCTGGCGCTTCCTCGGCGGCGAATGCGGCACGAGCGATCTGCACTGCCAAGCCTCCAAAAGCATCGCGGAAATCCACAAGCAAACCCTCGCAGATATTCGGAGAATCATTGGCTGGCAAGTTCCTAGAGATTTCGTAGAGTTCCTGTCAATTCGCACTCGTATTATCAAACTGGATGCGCCATTTCTTCATCGTAAAACTTGGGGCGCGGAGTTACACTATAACGGCAAATTATTCCTGTGGGATAACAACGATCAAAACGTTGTTAGATTCAATGGGACTCAAGCACTCCAACTTTACAATTTATTGCGGCGTAATCTAGGAATTATTCGGCAGAGTATAGAATATGATGAAAGAGAATCATAAATATTTTCGATTCCAAGTTCAAATTTTTCAAGGTAGCAAACAATGAAAAATCCAAATTTTCAACTCAAAAACTTAACTGAATGTGACTTCAGTAACCAAGATTTGACTGGAGCAAATTTTCGCAATTCAATATTGTTTGGAGCAGATTTTACAAACTCCAAAATTGAAAAATGCAATTTTAATGGTGCATTATTAAGAGGTGCTAAATTTCAGAATACTGGGTTTATTTTGTCTGAAGTTAGGTTTTTTATAAAGTATTTCGACTCGAAATATTATCAAGATATTCTCGTGCTAGCAAAAACTGATGAAGAAGCTATAGAAAAAGCAAGGATAAGAGCATATTTTGAGCAAGATTGGGCAAAAATAGATACAGAAGAAGAAGAAAAAGAACTTGCGAAAGAACTAGGTTTAGAAAAAGTTCCCAATGAAACTATCAGTATTAATATTTTAAAACGGTATAATGATTAAAATCTTTAGCTATCGCGAAATTACTCAAAAATTATCGCCAGCCTCGGTGTTATTTTGGAAAGACTTCGCTCGCGAGTTCAGCGCCGCGCAAGCGATGTTATCTCAAGGGCAAGCCAAGGGGTTTTCAGAGTGGCCGAGTTTCGCCCTTGAAATATTCCACAGGCTTTACTACGATGCCAACCCCAATCCCCTCGACCCTCAGCCTCCCGAAGGTGAATGGGCGCATCAGTTACACGAAGAGTTTACAGAACTCCCAGAGTTTGAGAGTCTCGTGACGCGCTGCGAGGGTAAGCCTTTCGAGTCGGGCATCGGTACCATCGAAGCCTGTAATGTATTAATTGACAGACTTCCCGATCCCCCCGAGGAAATGGAGGAGGACGTTGGGGAACTACGCGATCGCGTGAAGAACTTGAAGCAACAACTCAACCAAGATAATCTCACAAAGGCAGAGCAAGCCAAACTCCAACAGCAAATCCAACAACTCCAACAACAGGGCAAGAAAGCCATAGCCCAAGCCAAGGAATACGCTGAAGAACTAGACGAAACCCAGATTCGCTCCATTGAACGGGCGGCCATTGGTGGTGCAAATAAAATTCTAGACTCCTTTGAGAACGCCACAAACAGCATGGGCTGGGGCGACGAGCCGGGTAATCCGAGGCAATTACCCATCGCAAAGAAAATCGAGTTTGCCCAGATCCTCGCGGACAACGACAGGCTGCAACGCATTCTGGAACTTGCCGGGAGGATGATAGCGACCGCCGAACTCAAACGCCGCAGCAAGGAAGTCGAAGGGTATGGGGAACTGGCAGGAATTACTACGGGCAATAATCTCCCTCGACTGTTGCCTTCGGAACTCCAGAAACTCGCCGTTCCCGCAACAAAACCCTTGTTTGCCTTGGGGTATTTAGAGAGAACTTTGCTGGAGTACAAGTTCGTTGATAAAGATAGTTTATCTCGAGGTCCCATTATTCTTTGCATTGACATTTCCGGGTCGATGTCCGGCTTACCCGACGAATGGGCAAAGGCGCTGGCGTTAGTTTTCGCCACTTTAGCCCGCAAAGACAAGCGGCATTTTCGCACGATTCAATTTAGCGATCGCGTTGACCGAGTTGACGATTTTCCCCCCAATTCTCTTGATTTCGAGGAGTTATTGGCACTCATCACCGGCTATTACTCTGGCGGCGGCACAAACTTTGAAAGACCTCTCAAAGAAGCCTTGAAATGCCTCGAAAAAACGCCAGAACTCAAACGCGCCGATATAATTTTTATCACCGATGGCGAGTGCTGGCTATCTGATAAGTTCCAAGACAAGTTTCGCAAGCAAAAGACAACGCTGGAGTTTTCGTGTTATGGAATGCTAATTAACGCCTACAGCACCAAATCCCTCGAAACATTCTGCGATCGCGTCTGGGCAATTCAAGACTTGCAAGGGGCGGGGGATATCGAGGAAATTTTTAGCGCAGTATAAGCTAAGATATAATAGCACTTTAGTTTTTGCGCGAAAACAATATGTCCCGAGGAGGATGGAGAAACGGCGGACGACCCAAAAATGCTCCCGGCTATCCCGACGAATCCACCAGCCAAGAACGCATCCCCGAAAGTGTTGCAAATGAGCTAATGCCAATGCTCAAAGCGGGCGATCGCGTGAAGGTAATACCCGAGTCGGAATACCAACAACTCATGGCGATCGAGAAAACCTATCGCCTCCTCGTGCGGTTTGCATTGAAGGGCTTGGCGGTCACTGAGCAAAGCGATTGGCTGTGAATCACATTTGAATTTCCATACAGAATTTTATTTTCTACAATCCGAGTCCGTAGTCTTCTCCACCTAATCTTCTCGTTTGAATTGCTTGTGACTGGCTCTTTATCGCATCACCACATCACCCCAAAATCCTCTGCCTTGACTCCAAGACTTTCGTAAGTTTCTTGGGGCAGCAAACCACAATCTTCAAAGAACTCAAAAATCACCTTAAATGGCAATTTATACTTAACCGCCAAACTCGCGAAAAATGACGGCGTAACCTGCGCGGCTCTGTCTATCTCTGCTTTACATTCTTGGCAGAGTACGGGCAGAAGTTCTTGGAATAGCTTTTGCTTTTTGGCAACGAGATCATTACCTTTTAATCCGTGGAGTTGGTGTTTCATTGTTGGTCTGGGATAAGTTTTTGTAGTTCTTGTTCGTCGAAGTTTAATTCTTTGGCAATTTTTAGTAATGTTTTGTTATCGGGAATAATGCGATCTCCTTCGATTTTGGAGTAATAAACAAAGTCCATGCCAATAATTTTCGCGAATTCCCGATATGTGATTTGTTTGGCTCGACGTGCATTGAAAATCGTGCGTCCGAGAGTTAGCTGTTTTGACATGATATTTATTGTTTATTTTCACCTGCATTGAATTTTTATGAGTTTTTGATTTTCCAAGGTAATTCCTTCGGTCGTGCCCGCAAATTCTCCTTGAAATACACCGAAACCTTCGCGGCTCTGGCTTGATTCATTAACGCTTCCACCCACGACCATTCAGGCTGAAACTCTGGTACTTGAGTGGATTTACTCTGCCCGCCGATCGCTATCAAGTCGAACATCTCTAAACTTTGAAAAACCAAAGGTTCGAGCATGGGTTCGATACTCAGCCATTTCACTTTGGCTTCAATATTCCCAAAGGCTTTCTCGGCGATCGCCACGCGAGCCTGAGTATCAACCGTAGTCCCCAACCAAACGTTGTCGGGAAAGCAACCCAGTTTCTCTTGGATTTCTGGAAGTCTTTGAGGGAATTTAGTCAAGAACAAAAAATTCCATTGGGGTGATGGTTTCACTGCATTAAACACTTGCAATATCCAATCATCGGGAATCCACTTGCCAAATAAATCTGCCATCGAACAAACGAAAACATTCTTGGCAAAAATCTCAGCATCTTCAAGGCTGACTCGGCGCTTCTTCGCTTCGCTTTCAATCTTCGCTGCCGTGAATGGCTTAGTGTTTTTTGGCGCTAACAATCGATTCGGATAAAATGTCGGCTCGAAGTCGGTTTCAAAGAAGCGATTGGCAATGTCTCGAGCGTAACAGTAAAGGCATCCGCACCAGCATCCAGTCACCGGATTCCACGTCCACCATGCCCAATCAACGTTCTCATTAGTCGTATTGAATTTGGCTTTAGTGCTTTTATGAATAATATAGAGCTTGCGATTATCTTTTAGCTCTATTATTTCCCGTTCGGGTATCAAAGAGAGTTGCACTGCTGCTACCATAATTTCTCCTGCATACAGTTAGTTTAATACTAGCAGAAATAACGAGATTTGCAAAGTAAATCAACACTAAAATGTAAATAATTTTTTAAATATTTCAAAGCACGAGAAATCCATCGAGTTTCAATAACAACTCGAAAATTCTTCATATTCTTAAAAATTTAGAGTCGCAATTAGCTTGGTGGCGAAACCCCAAAGGTTAAATTCGCATCATCTTGCCAGAAAAAAGCCGCGATTCGCCCTAAGATACTCGCTCGCGTTCGCACTGACGATTCAGCCAGAATTTCCATCAGCAATTCAAAGTCTCCAGTGCGTGCGAGTTCAATGATTTCTGCTAATAATTCGGCGATCGGCAAGTCCAGCCAACAGCGCAGAGCATCGTCTTCTAAGGGAGTTGGAGGTGATAAAGCGGTACTATCGCTTTTAATATCTAATAGGGAGAGTACCGCTTTTGATAGTGTCTTCCATCCCGACCCCGATGCGTTCTTGAAACTTTTGACCAACTTGCGAATATAACGTTCGGATAGCGAATACCCTTGGGATTTTGCGTACTCGGCTAACTCAGCTTGCGTGGGTAGTTTTCCGCTCGCTTGCTGCCATTGCTGCATGAGGGTCAACAAGCCAAACTGCGAAACCTGACGCTCGGTTCCGGCTTCGGGGCAGACCTCGAAGGCATGGCGTTCGACCGTGTTAATGCCGTAGTCTTTGAGAAATCCCAGATCCAACTTGCCGACGAAATCAATCTCGAAAGACTCTTGGGGATAGCGATGCGATCGCGGTCGTCCGATGGCTTGGATAATCTGGATTTGCAAGAGTCGGTTGTAGTATTGAGAGAATTGGGAGTCGTTGGTTTTGTTAGTTTCTTTGTTTTCACCCCGTTCCTCATTTTTCTGAGTTTTTATTCTTTCTTCTCCCCTCCGAAAATCCCCTGCTCCCCCACGATTCCCGATTCCCGATTCCCGATTTCCTTCCCCCCGATTCCCTAACAAAGCATATAGCTCGTCCTCGACCACTCCGATATTGCAATAAGGCGTGCCGAATAGCGTTAAATCGGTTTGCCCTTGGAACTCATTAGAGCCGACATTATGATTGAACCACCACGCCTCTTCCTCTTGCCATTGCTGCCATTTCTTGAACCCGAGGAATTTTGCGTCGGTATTATGCTCTCGCTTGCAATTGCGATAGGCGGCCACTCGCCCCTTGGCAAGGTCGCTGATATTCTGCGTTCCCAAGCCTTCCATATAAGTTTGATAGATTGTTAAATTGCTCAGATTCGGGCGTTCCTCTTGAATCTCCAGAATTTCCTCGGGGTCGATGTCCAGCAACAAGCCGATGCGCTCGTAGTGAGGCGTGGCATCCAACAGCAGTATATTTTTGCAATGCTTGAGAACGTTACTAAAGCGCTCGTCTCGGTACGTCACGGAAATATTGTGAAATTTGATTCGCACTGCACCCTCGCCAAAGTACCAAGCTCTGAGTAAGTGCGGCAAAACATTGGTGGGAAATGCCTCGATTTGCTCGCGGGCTTCGCGTTTGGCTTCGGCTTGGAAGTAGGCATTGGCACTCTTGACCGCGCCTTTGAATTTCTTGTAATCGGCTTTATCTACCTCGACGCGATCGGGAGCGAGGATAATTTCGGCTTGCCCGACATGAATGCTCTCTAAGATGGCGATCGCGTTCTCGACCTGCATTTTCACCATGACATCCTCGGTGGGCTGAGGAACAATTTCATCGCGACCGATGCCCCATTTTCCTTGCTTGCCGTAGACGAGTTCGGTTAGTTTCTTGCGAATGGGCTTGATGATTTTGTCAAATCCATTGGCTTCCAACAATGCCATTTCCACCAACAATTGTTCGTAGCCGATATCGAGAGTATTGGTGCCGATGAGATTGCGATTGGCTTCTTCGACAATGGCGGTAACGTTGGAATAATCGTAATCGCTTGGACTGGGTGCGCTTTGAGGTGCGAGGCGAATCTTGGCTTGAGCGAGGGTATTGGAGCGTTGAAACTTGTAGCCGTAACCCCTGCCGCTTTGGTTTTTACAAAGATTTTTTAAGTTGCAACCGTTACAAAGAGGATTGTCGCCTCCGGCGTGGAAGTTGTAGCCTTTTTTGCTCAGTTCCGAAAATAAATCACCGTACTTGCAGTTGCTTTGTTCGACTAAGTGATGCTTTGGTGTATCGGGTGCGGCGTGAACCAATTCCCTCTTGCGATTGCAGGTCAGACCGTGGGGAAGTCGGGGGTGCAGGTCGCAAAAATTATTGCGGACGGTTGAGGTACTGACATTGCGATGGTTGACATCGAAGTACAGGGCGCGATCGAGTTCGAGCAGGGCGCTTTCATGGCTCTTGCCCGTCCCCATCCACGACGAATCGAGGATAAATTTGTAGCGCTCCAGCCAGCCGAGGCTCTCCAAATCCCGCCACAAATTCAGGCGATTCTCCTTTGGAGAGACTTCACCAACGCCTTGCCCGAAGATAATCCTCGGTAATTTCTCAACCTCCTCGGGTTTCGGCAACGAACAGGGATAATGCAGTTCTTCAATGCTCTCAAACGCCTCTTGAATTTGCCGCTTGCCCGTGTCGGTATGTTGTCCGAAGCCCTTACGGAAGCCTCGGGGTAATTTGGCAATTTGTTTTTGCAACCAGTCGAGGAAATTCTGCTTGGCATTGCATTCGAGAAAATCTCCTGCATCCCACCAGCGTACCCCTGCTAAATCCAGCAGTTCGTCAAAGTCCGGTTGTTTCTCGTTTTGCCATTGTCCCCAATCGCCAACTTTAACGGTATAACCCCACTCTTGTAGCAACTCGATAGTCTCGCAATCCCGTTGAAAAACGTGCTTGTTGCTGGCAGCTTCGGCATCCACGGGGAACAAAATTTCCTTCGTTCCCAAGCGCTGCGAGAGCAATTTCAGTTGTTCCTTGAATTGCCCTTTGGATGCCCCGAAGAGTCCCCCAGTAGCACCGACGACCGCATATTTCTCCTCGAAGCGATGAGCGGCAACAAATGGCTTGAGAATGCCCTCAATAATGAGAATGCCTTGAAGATTTTCGGGAATGGCGATCGTCTCGGTGGGGGCGATAAACATCTTTGCTGCCTTGGGAATGATCGTGGTTATTGGCAATTCCCCATTCGGCAAATGGCTGCTAAAACGCCCCTTAAGCCAACGATAGCGACCATTCTCGCTGTTATCGAGACGAATCTGAGTGCCAACAATGCGCCCGAAGGCATCTCTTGCGGGACATAAGAAACCGCGATCGCCTTCCTTGCCGAACCAAATACGTCCCTCGCGTATCCCCGGTAAGGATGGGTGGGCGCTAACTCTTTGCCCCGACACGACGCTCTTGAATAACCCGGCTTGAATTTGAGTATCTGTCAGTCCGCGATCGCGAAGGTTCTGGCGGTGGTCGTTGTCCAGTTTCAGGTTTAAGAGAAATTGCCGAAATTCACTGGCTCTGCGGTCAATCGGCAATGCTTGCTGGAGTAACTCTCGCTCCCGCCGTTCCTCTTCGGCTTTGCGCTTTTCTCGCTCCTCGCGGCGCTTGGCGGCAAGCTCGGAGTCGAAGTTGTCTTGGGATTTAGGGATGTGAATGCCCCAAAGTCCGTCTTTGCTGGGCTTGAGAAATTTGTAGTCGCGATTGTCTCCGTCACAATCGGCGTAGGTCATGCAGAGTAAAAGCTCGTCGGCGGTCGATCTGCACTTGGACGAAACTGAGCCACAGGACGGACATGGATTGCGACGGTTGTGGTAAATAAATCGACTCATTCGATACCTCCCGTAGAACTAGAGAGATAGTGGTATTCCGAGTAATTGAAATATTTCATATTAGGCTGCGAATCCATAAGTTTTACTGAACTCCTTCGGTTGCAATGGAGGAGTAATAGGGCAACAGCACCGTTAGGATTTGCGCTGGATTGCGCGATCGCGAAAGTCAAAAACCGATTGCAACTTGTTCTTGGCTCTCGCGAGGGTGCGAGGTGAAATACCGAGAAGCTCTGCGATATCGCCATCCGGTGGGAGAACGGCGGGATTGGAAGTTTCGGTTAGTTTGAGGAAGTACTCTAAAACTCTTTCTTCCTTACGTCCTAGCTCCGGTGCTAGAGGGAGCAATCCCTGCCTTCGCAAGGCGGATCTGGCTCTCGATAAGGTTGTCTCGCCAATGGCAGTTTGAAGGGTCTCTCGAATGCTCTGTTCTACGCTAGGCGCGTAATAGCGGGGTTTGCCTCGGTAAGCCGCAAGGGTTGCTTCGTGCAACGCTCCGGCGGGGGTTAACAGCCCGTTCCTATAGCGATTGAGAATTTCTTCAAATGCCATCTCCTCTCCTACCTACGCTGTTGCAATGTCAGGCTGCCTTCGAGATGCACTGCATCCTTGCAACAACCCAGTACGTCCGCAGCAAGAACATTGCGATGCGACCCTGCGTCGGCGTAAGACACAAGGGAATGCTGACCAAGACAGGGAACGCGCACCAAAAGAGCCGGGACGTGGGAAAGCTGAGGACACGGGTGTTGAGGAGGACACGCATTCTGAGGAAACCTCAGAATGGCGAGATGTCCGCGTTGCCTCAACACACCGAGATGTCCGTTTGGAAATCCATCGAAACTCCACCTCGGCGGGCAAGGTGAATATTCCGAAAACCCTTGCGAGATAAGGATTTCCTCGGAAAGATTGTGATGGGAACTCGTGGCGATATTCCCATGTAAATATTTGTTAAATCCTCTAGAAATGCTTGTCTTCATTTCCTTGCAAGGATGCACGAGGGACGTTGCAAGGATGCGGTGAGGATTTGTGGGGACGCACGAGGGACGTGCGAGGAAACTTTTTTTGAAATTGGGCGTGGAAGGCCTTGCCCAATTGACCGAAGATTGGGTAGAATATGACATAAGTATTTGATTTTTTTGTTGTTTCCGTTGAGTTGGTAGCTCTCGGAAACTCTTTTTATGTGTATTGGATAAGATGTATTGTAATACGTTTATTATGGAAAAGATCGAATGTAGCGATTTTTTTATGGATATTAATACGGAGGGAAGCAATGGATAAGTATCGGATGCGGATGCAGTGGCTCGTGCGTATGGTGCTGGCCAAGAATGGCGATCCTCCGATTAAGTCGATCAGTAAATTGACTGGTATCAATCCCAACACCTGTGGAATGCTTTATGAAGGTCGCTTTGCCTCGCGCCCTCGGGATGTGACGTTGGAGCGCTTATCGGATTTCATGGGTTGGCAATATTGGCATCTTGTGCGGTTTCTCGAAGCTGAGATTCTGCCGACCCGTACAGAACTCGAGAATAATTCTAAATGTACTTTGGATTATCTCCTCGATCTCAAGAACTTCCACGATTTTTGCGATCGCAATCAACAAAAGGAAGCAACCAAAGATATACCGTTGCCATTGGATTTAGAGAAGCTCGAATTGCTGCTGAAAGATAAAGGAGATTGGCAAAGCCCAGTAGAGATGGGTTTGGTGTGGGCGGTTCGCAGCAATAGCAAAGAGAAAGCCTCTCGAGCGAGAACTGTTTTCGATTGGTGTAATTTGATTATGGATCTTCGGTGTCGGGCAACGGGAATATTTGTGAAAATCTCTGTCATTCCCTTGAATGTTGAAGAAAATCTAGAACCCGGCCTGCAACTCGTATTAAAATCAGGAAACTCCGTTAAGGCTTGCGTGACGGCGGAAGACGATAACGATTTGCTGCCTCTCGAATTTGAAGTCAGCAAAGGCGAGCAATTCTTTCTAGAGATTTGGCGCAAGAAAGAGATTTATCGAAGAGGCTTTGCCTATTGATGGGAGTGACGTTAAATGATGCGGGTGACACTACAATTTTTTGCTACGAAAGAAGGTTATGAATATTCTTTCATCGTTGGCGATCGCGAAAGTATTCTGCTCGGGCAACTGCCGCATCCCGAACAACTTGAAGAAATTGTTGAGACTTGGCAGGGCTGCGGACTAGCTGGGAACTATAGCTCTCGCATTACGATATCGAGGCAAAATGTAGTGGGAACGAAGCGAGCCGTACAAACCCAATCCCTCTTCGCCCAACTCATCGCTCAATGCAACCTCTGGCTCGATTGCGAACCCTTCAAATCTCACGAAGCCGAAATCGCTGTATTGGGTACGAAACGCTTGGATATAAGCATCGATCCCAACGATTCCCTACTTCCCCATCTCTTCTTCGAGTACGGCGTTCTCGGCAAGTACCAAATTGTTTATTGTCCGCGTTCGTATCCCTTGCTCGCGCCGATTCCTCGTGCTAAGCGAGTGCTGTGCATTTTAGGAGAAGCGAGGGATTTGCAGTTGGATGACGATTGCCAATTGCTGGCGAGGAAATTTAAACGAAACTTGACCATTTTCAATAAGCCTAGCATTGAGGAAATTTGCCAGATCCTGCAAAAGCCGCATCACCTCATCGTCTACTGCGGACACAGCGAAGGTGATGGCATCAATATCGACAGCGAGCGAACGGAAATCGGGAAATTTGACGAAGCGCTCGGACAAACCAAAGGACTCGAATTGATTATCTTTAACTCCTGCGATGGCTTGAAACTTATCCCACTCCATCGCATTCCCTTGCCCGCCGCGATCGTCTGGCGCAGCGAAGTTCCCGATCCGGTGGCGCGATATTTCTTGGAAAAGTTTTTAGCTAACCTCAAAGGCAGGGATTATTTTCGTGCATTTTGTATGGCAAGGCTTGCCCTCAAGAAGCGATGGGAGGCCGAATTTCCCGGTATCTCCTTTCGCGTGCAGTATTGGGAGCGGCAGCGTTCCAAGCCCAAGCGCCGTT
Organism: Spirulina sp. LEGE 11439; assembly: GCF_059821285.1. Taxonomy (NCBI): domain Bacteria; kingdom Bacillati; phylum Cyanobacteriota; class Cyanophyceae; order Spirulinales; family Spirulinaceae; genus Spirulina; species Spirulina sp. LEGE 11439. Next base: position 93,953 of record NZ_JCAMRX010000007.1, on the reverse strand, counting down.
GGTTGAAATATGCTGTTATTGCCTGCGTTCTGCCCGCGTTCGTTCCTATCGGGTTGTTTGGCCTCAGACTCACGGGCTATGACGAACCCTTTGGAAGATTCATTAATAACCAAGGCAACGAACTCAGGAAGGCAGGGCAACTCGATGCAGCAATGTGGCGCTATCGTACCGCAGGCTGGGTTTGGAATAGTGGGTTGCCTTTGCACAATCAAGGAACATTGTATGAAGATATGGGCAATCTCGAGGCAGCTTATCGCATCTACGAAGTCTCAGCTAGAAAAGGCGATCGCCACGGTATGGCATCGCTGACAGCGCTCCTCGCTCGCTATCCAGAAATTTACGAGGATTCTCATCGCATCGAATTGACGTTGAAATGGCTCGATATTTGCTTGAACTTGGAATCAATAACAACAGATGATGAATTTGCACGGGGAAGCTGCTATATTTTTCGAGGAATTCTGCGCTATCAACAAGATAATTTGCAATTGGCAGAACGAGATTTATTAATAGGAATTCAAGTGTTTGAAAATAAAATAAAGCAAGGTGCGGACATCGAACCGCCTATATTTGGTTATTGTTTTGCAATGAAAATTTACGCAAAACAAAATTCCGAAAAAGTCTTAAAATACAGACAGCGAATTCTCCACAGCGCCGATCGCGCTCGCCCTACTCATGATAATTGTATTATTGAATCGAAAAACGCTTAGTCTTCTCTTTATTAGTGTGTTATTTTATGTTATCTTATTTGCTCCTTCAGTTCGTCCAAGTTCTGATTGCGACCCTGGCAGATTTCGCTGTTCTTCGCGCTCGCCGAGTATTACGTGGTTTGACAATATTACTGTAGTGACAGAGCCTCGGCGTACTCACATTCTCACTAATACGCCAATAATCCAATGGCAGGATACGGGAGCACCCTATAATTACCGCATCACCTGCAACGGACGAAGGATTGCAACGGGACGGAGTCAAACCAACGAATTGCGATCGCCATCATTACCCTCCGGCTATTGCCAAGTTAGCATCATGCCGTCGAAGGGATTGCCATCGAATCGCCAAGATGCGCTATTGGGTGGTGTGGGTTTTATCGTTCCATCGGCTGGCGAACGAGGTAGGATTTGCATCGAAGCCGAGAAAAGTAAGAACAAAATTGAATACTATCGCGATAATGGATATTACATCGAAGCCCTGAGATTATTAAAGGAACTGCTACCGTCACCGCAAGTTAATTTAGCCATTGCCGAAATTTACGCCAATTACATTGTTTTACCGAGGGAAGCCTTACGATATGCCTCGCTCGTGTCAAATAACCGAAGAGCCGAGGAAATCATCGAGTGGGCGGAGTCCACGGGCGTTACCACGGAGTTCCCACGAGAACAAAACTCGCCCAATGCGCCGGGGACAAATTAGCCTTCAGCATATCTTGTTGTGCCAATTGCAGTGCTTCGTTCTTCATCGTGCCTTGACTGAGATGAAAGTAAAAGCGATCCATCATGCGAGCCGTACTGCGATCGCCGACCTGCCACAGCGAACCCGCGACCGAACGCGCTCCCGTCGCGAGACCCAGCCCGGCAAAGCCCAGCTCGACAGTTTTTCCCGTTCCCGTTTGGCAAGCGCTGAGAATTAAAAGTTCGAGGGGCGTTTGCAGGATTTCTCTGGCTATTTCAAAGTTAATTGTCGCATCCCAAAGTTGTAGGGAAGATTCGTTGGCATGAGTGGCGAGGTGTGCGATTTCTGTTCTGCCGTATTGGTTTTTAAAGTTATTGAATGTAGCTTCAGAATTAAAATAAGACACTGTAGTAAAATAGGAAGATATCGCTGCAATTTCTTCCTTGATATGCGGTAAATCTTTCCGTTCTTTGCTAAACTCAGAGATTCCCACTGCCAAAACTTTTGCATTGTCTAGACTGCGATACGACGCATCGAATAAGGCGATGCTGGGAATCAAGCTGGTACTGTATTTTTCGATAAGATATTGTTCCCCATCGTGCAGTGCGGCAAAGGGAAGCAGTCTGAGAATTCCCTCCGGTGCGATGATGATACCATCGAGTTCTTGCAGTTCTGATTCCATCGGTCGAATGAGGATATCGTAGAGTTGTTGGCTGCTCGGTAGGAAATTGTCAGCGTTAAAAGCCACGACGCTTTGTTTTGCATCGTAGACGATATTCTCTAGGGTTTTTAAAGGAATTTCAACAGTTTTAAAAATGGGTTCTGCCTCTTCTCGAATCAGTGCCAGTTCAACACCATTTTCCGACAGCATCGCGTACAAGATTCCGTGGCTTCTTGCCGTAATTGCTTCAATTTCTCTCAACATTTCTCGAATATTGACGGTCGTAACTTCTCGTTCGATGATTTCTGCTGTTTCAATTTCAAAATGCTCTTGAATTTGCAAAGTGAGCTTGCGGTCGTATTGCGCGATCGTATTATTTTGCCGACCGAGAATTTTCGGAGAATTATTCTGGTTAATGAGAGAAAGAGGAGAAGACAAAGCGTTGTGTTGGGGAAACCAAAGGCTTGTCGTTCCCCACGTAAAAATTTGTGCATCGGCAGTTTCTTCAATTGACAAACCTTCTCCAGAAATTGCAGCGAGAAGCGAAGCCGTATTGTCTGTTGAGCCAACTATAGGGAGAGGCGTTATCACCTGAATGGGTGCGCTGGAAATTATAGGCGTTGCAGCCATTTCCCGTCTCGTATAGTTCAGCCACCCCGCCAGCATTGCTCGCGTTGTCGTATCGGTCAAAGGTTTGTCGATCGATGTCAATTCCGTGACCCCTCCCCCTTCCCAGATAAACCAGATAGACGCTGCCGCTCCGCTACCCGTTAAATCTCCAATGATGAATTCGGGGGATGTAATATTTAAGTTATCTCGAACGATAATACTCGCCCGCTCTCCCCAAAAATCTCGTTCTCCTGCGATCGCAATATTGCCGTGTTGGGTTTCGAGGGTTAAGTTCGTTGCCTCAATGATGCCGTTGACCAAAATATTCTCGCTCGCCGCGAGGGTAACATCGCCGCCTCGGATCGTTCCGGTTTCGATGCGAGTCAGAGATTCAAAAAAGATATTGCCTGTAATTTGTCCTTCCGTATAGATATTGCCTGTTTTTATTGGCGTTCCAGAGATTTCTAGATCGCCGCCTCGTCCAAATGGTGCGGTTGCCGCAATCGTCGAAGTTGCTACGCCGTTTTGCCCGTGAAGATTTACATTTCCCGCTTTACCATCAAAGCCCATCGCTTTGATATCCAAGGATGTCGTGCCGATGAGATTTGCGAAGATGTTAACATTGCTTCCGGTTTTTACCCCGATACCTTGCATCCCTCCGTAAATTTGCACTTCACCCGTCGCTTGGATATCGAGATTGCCCGCATAATGACCGTGGGTATAAATTTCTTGGATTTTGATGTTATTTGTTGAAGTCATGCTAACATCGCCGCCATCGTGAAATAAGCCGTCGCCATTGGTTGCGATTATGCCAATTTCAATATGATTACCGGTAATTTTCAGATTGCCGCCATCGCGATTGGAGTGCCGCGTATCGATACGGCTGATGGCGATATTTCCTGTTGTTTCGAGGTTGACATCGCCCCCTCGGGTTTGGAGACGAGCGGCTGCAATCGCTCCTGCAGTTATTGTTAAATCGCCGCGAGTGCGAATGTTTTCGGCAATAATCGAGTTCTCGGCGATAATGGTCGCGCTGCCATTCATGTCTAGGTTATTAAAGTAAGCCCTTTCGTTCGCTTGCGCGTAGAGATTGCTGCGGAGTCTGAGGTTCTCCGGCATGGCGACGAGATTGGCTTCGGCGATGAGGAATATCGTGCCGGCCGACGAGTTCTCTAAACTCCTTTGAGTGCGAAAAGAGGCATTGCCGATGGGCATTCCGATGCGAGCCTCGAGGCGATCGAGTTCGGTCAATGTTAATTCGTCAAGCGTTCGATTGCCTGACGTGATGATGAGATTCCTCGGATCTAAGACCCACGTTCCCCCGATTTCTCCCTTTAGATTCGGATTGCCCGTAAATATCAGTTGTTCTTTGCCAGATGTTTCGATAAAGCCGCCATTGCCGCCGCTAACACCGCCGCGAGCCGACACGAACGCATTGCCCGCGTTGGTGGTTTTGTCCGACCAGATGATAATGCGCCCGCCATTGCCATCCGCAATTGCATCGGCTTGGATGATTGAAGTATCGGTGATGTTGGTAACGTTTGCCGTCGGTAAATCCCCTTGCCCCAAATAATCGCCGCCAATCCAGATATTGCCGCCACCATTGCGCCCTGACGCATTCAAGCGTCCGTTAATGGATATTGTTTCGCCAAGCACTGCGATTTGCCCGCCAATGCCGTTGGGATTGCTGGCATCGACCGTTCCCGAAATAGTTGTCGCATTCGGCTCTCCCGTTAATAATCTGGGAATGTCCAAAGCTGAAAAATCAGGCGCAATGCGATCGCGAGGGAGTTCGAGGTGTAGCAAATGCCCCGATTTGCTCAAGCGCACTAAATTCTCCCCCGGCACGGCTGAGATGATGATGTTATTGCCGTGTAATACCCCGGTGCTGGTAACGCTGCCGCCTAACAGCGTGAGATTTTGCGCCGTTAAATTGCCGTGATTGATAATAGTTGTGGGGTTTGCCAAGTCGAAGACGAATTGCGTTGGATTGCCGATTAAACTTTGATAATCATTATCTCCAAAGGCATCGAACCAACCGTTGTCCCCGAACCCAATCCCAGTGGCCGTCGTTGCCGTAAAGTCTCCCGGTACATTTAAACTCGCATTGCCTCCGAACACAATGCCCGCCGGGTTCATCAAGAATAAATTGGAATTGCCTCCCGTTACCTGAATTAACCCGTTAATTACCGAAGGATCGCCGCCAACCACGCGACCGAGAATATTATGGATGCTCGGAGCGGATAAGAAGTTCGCGATTTGCCCCTTGTCTAACCCAAATTCCTCAAAGCTGTGAAATAAATTGCGCCTATCCCCCGATAGAATGCCACCGCTAATGTCGAACTGCTGCCCGTTGATATTTACCATAGTCCCCGTGCCGTTTATTTCGGGAATGATGGGCGTTGCCAATACTGATATTGTCGATGCGATCGGGTATACCAGTATAAACGCTGAAGTTAACGCGATGCTCTTGGATCTCTCGAGTGGCTTTGATAGGGTGAAGTGGGGTCGGTTCACTGAAATATTTTAGGAGAAAAATAAAGCAATGCGTCAAGTTATTCTACCAGCGTCTTTAACTTTCGGTTTATTATCTTTTGTAAATCCTGTATTAGCAACTATTATTAATTTCTCAGAGACTAACGATTTAGCGGAGATTTCTCTCTTGGGCGTTGATATTAGCGGTTCTGGCGAGATTGACTTTGCTTCGGGAGGGCTAGGTATTGGCGACAATGGCACTATCGAAAACGGAGAATCGGTTTTATTTGACTTTGATGGTCTTGCTGAGAATATCGGCACGTTTAGCACGACTTTGGTTCTCGACGACTTCAGTGTTATTCCGGGTGACGGTTTAATTGAGGGTTTTGATTTAGGCGGCGCGAGCTTAGGTGTTGTTACTCTGAACGCTTTCACTGCGTCTATTAATATCAGTGAATTATTTAATAACCAGTTGCTCGGTGCATTTAGTTACACTGCATTAGATGGCACCGGTCGTAATATTTCCGAATTGTCTTTCGAGCGCGTTGTTATGGAAGCACCAGAGCCGGGTTTTGTTTTGGGTCTTGTTGTCAGTGGCGGATTGGCGGTTGCCTCCAAGCGTCGCAGAAAATAAAGGTGATAGAATACCCTCGGCAGATTGGGAGTGCTGAGATGAAAAAGGTTTTTAGATTCCGTATAGAAATTGAAATTGTCGTAGTCTTGGCAATTGCATTGTCATCTTGCAATGTCAATATTTTCCCCAGCACCTCTTCGCTGCCCGATTGCGTCAAAGACAATTGCAATTGTTCTGACTTCGCCACGCAACAAGACGCGCAGAAAATCCTCGAGGCATTTCAGGGCGACCCGCATGGACTCGATCGCGATGGCAATGGCAGGGCTTGCGAAAGTCTTAAAGGGAATCAAGAAAATACGATTCCCGATTCCCCTCTTGGTGCGCGTTCCCTAGGTGTTCGCGCAGCGTCTCCGGAGGAGTTGGAAACCTCACCGGGGTCGCACCGCCAATTCCCGATTCCCTCTTCAATTCATATCAAATTCGGCAATCCCAGCAATGCCAATACTACTGACATCAATAACTATTTACTCCTCAAACCCCAGTATGCCATCGGGTACGATTGCAGGCTAAACCTTGCTAAATGGGTGTCGTGGCAATTATCTCGCGAGTGGCTGGGGAATGTGGGGCGCTCCAATGATTTCAGATCGGATTCCGATTTACCTTGCTACCCAGTACATCCGAGAGATTACAAGGGAAGTGGCTATGATCGCGGGCATATTGTGGCTTCTGCCGACCGCGATCGCACTGAGGAAGATAATTCTGCCACGTTCCTTATGAGCAACATGATGCCCCAAAGCCCATCCAACAATCGCGAAGTCTGGCGAGAGTTCGAGGAATATTTGCGGGAATTAGTGAGTCAAGGCAAAGAGCTTTATGTTATTGCGGGCGGTGAAGGAAGCCAAGGAACAATTGGTAATGGCGTGAATGTTCCGCAATACACTTGGAAAGTCGCGTTAATCTTGAGCAATGGCAAGCCCGAAACAATCCTAGCCGTGCGAATGCCTAATGACTCCTCTGTGACCGGGAGTGATTGGGAAGATTGGCGAGTCACCGCCGATATGCTGGAAGTGGCTACTGGGCTTGATTTCTTCGAGGTGCTGCCGAATGATGTGGAAGATGTGCTAGAGAATCGCAGCAACTAGAGTTTTCAAGGATGATAAAAGAAGAGATTAGGCTCTCTATTTCGATTTCCGGGAATAGTTAATGGTTCGGTTTCTGGCTTGGTTTCTGAGGGTTCGACGCGGAAAATCAGCGCTCCCGATTTGAGTTGTAGCCCTTCTTCGATTTGCGATTGTGCGACAAAATCCCGCGCTGTTTGCTTGCTTTGTCTCGTTCATATCGTTCTCTGCTATTGTTTGATATTCTCCTCGATTCCCCGAATCACGGCATCCCATGCTCCCGGAGGATTGGCAATGCCTTCTGTTATTTCGCTGGCATCTTCAGCGTTGAAGCCGATAGTTTGCAACAAAGTTTCTATTGCGGGATCGGGAGAGTTGGCGATCGCGTTGGCATAATCGACATCCAGCATATCGAGATGTTCGATGCGCGGCTGTAGGTTGTATTCTTGTGGCGGCTTTTGTCGTTCTGTATAGTCTGCCCTTGCCTCCAATTCGGCATCTTCACCATTGAAGTAATGTCCGAGAACGGTGTTTGCGGAGTCATTTTCATTGCTGATATAAGTTGCCCATTCTTCACCGTCGCTACCCAGCCAAACAATGGTACTTTCATCGCGTCGGGTTTTTTCGATAACTTGGAATCCGGTTTTCACTTTAATTCTCCTTAGCTTGTAACGACATCTGTGATTTTCTCTTTGATAAAAATCAAGTTATTGCGAACTTCCATGATATCCCCAAATAATGCGCCGTCTATCTGAGAAGCATGAGTGACGAAAATCTCCATCTTAGCGATGGCGCTCTCGACGGGCAATGCCAGCAATGCTCGCTTCTGGGTTCGCTCGGGCAAGTCGGTGATTTGGCGTTCGAGGTTGGCGATCTCATCCTGCAATTTGCCAATATTTGCCGCGAGTTCCGTGGGCGCTTCTCTGCCTTCGAGGAGTCGCGAGGCAATGACTGCCACGGCTTCGATGCGATGGATGAGGTCGAGTTTGATGGAGATTTTGGTTGGCATGGTGTTTATGAGTCCATAAGGTTTAATAAAAGGTAGCCGAAGTTTTCCACGTAGCTTTTGAGATACTTTTGAATGGCTGCGGGGTTTTCCAGCACTTCCTCGTATGCCTTGCGCCCCATACCGATGACATGTGCCGTGAGGTCGTCGAAGCCGTCGTCGCTGACGGGCAATTCGATTCTTGATTCGTCCAGCACGTTCATTAATCGCCGTTGGAGTTTTTGAAAGATGGCGTGCAACTCTTTCGATTGAAATTGCCATTGCAGGCGTAGACGATCGGCAATGGCTTTGTTATTGTGGCTTTCATGCCATGCAGCTTCCTCGACGAATTGCCAGAAGGTCGCGAGGGAGTCTGGGGAGACGGAGTGATTTGTGAGTGTTGCTGAATTCATGGTTATAAATTATGCGACGAGGACTTTATGACCGAGCGTGACATCCTCGGCATTTGGTCTGGCAAAGATTTCGCGTTGCAAGGCTTTGAGTTCGCCTGTGGGAATATCTTCATCGAGCAATGTGACATGAAGGAAGACCGAGTGATAGTTCAAGCCATCCTTGAGTTTTTTCGGTAGCTCCCGATAGCGCCGTCCGTTGAGTTCCGCCCAGATTTCTAAACCTTCCAAGGCAAATTGGTTGCTAAAAAACTCGCGAATGGCATTGACCCTTTGCTGCCCGTCGATGATGTAATGCTTCTCAAAAGATACTTCATATAGTTCGAGATACGGCACGGGGATATTCATCACGAAAGACTCAATCAGCCGCGATTTTTCTGCGATATTCCAAGGCTTGCTTTGATAGTAGGGATTCGGCTGCATATACTCCGGGTCTTGCAGGTTTTCTACGAAGCTACTGAGCTTTTCGCGTCCGATTTTGATTAAGATGCGAGTTTCTTGGCTTTCGTAGCGCTCGTCAATGGCACGGTCTTTAGTGTAGGTCATTGTTATGCGATGGGTACTTTAATTCCAAGGGCAATGTCGCTGCTGTTGGGGTTGGTGAAGGCAGATTTTCGCAGTTTCTCGTATTCTTCTGGGGAGTATTTATTATAATTGAGGAATAGTGTTTCAATCCAAACAGAGCGACGTTCCAAGCGACTTTTAGGAATATAAGATAAGTGCTGATACGTTAATCCTTCTAATTCTGTCCATGCTTCTAAGCCCTCAAGGGCAAATTGATCGGTAAAAAATTCATAGATAGCATTGAGTCTCTTTTGCCCATCAATGATTTCGACAGTATTTTCATCTTCCGAAAAAAATACAATGTGAGGCATGGGTATGTTCATTATAAACGACTCGATTATTCTTGATTTTTCGATAATATCCCAAGGCGAGCTTTGATAATATGGATTGGGACGAATATCGGGGTAACTCGCAGCAAGAAGAAATTTTCTTGGGTTCATCCAAGTTGCGATAATTGATAGTTTTTCCCGTTCTTGTTGTCTGTAAAAAGTAAATTTATCGAGGTCTTGTTCGATGCTATTTTGCATTGGTTTTTCCTTGTTACAACATTAATTCGTTACCATCTTCATCATCCAGCAGTCCTGCATCTTCCATGACTTGCATTAACGGTCGCGATGGCGGTCGCGTTGGCTCTGGCTTCACCGGATTGCAATGAAAAATAATGGCTCCCGATTTCAACGGCAGAAAGTCGCCGACCCGCGATCGCTCGATGAATATTTGCGCCGCTTGGCGGTCTTCCTCGTCGTCGATGCTGCGCAATAGACTATTGGGGGTTTCTGCCGTCCATTCGACGCGCTTGCCGATGGGGAGGCAGTAGGTGAATTCGTACATTGTTTGTTATTCCTCCCAATTAAATTCATCAAGTTCTTCATCAAAAATATGCGAGTGGATACCCCAATCCTCTACAGGTTGGGGAGGAAACGAGCATCAACAAACAAATGTTGCTCCAGCGAATTTCGTTTCCTGTTTACAAATTAAACCAGTAGAGCGCTGGAGCAACTCCACCTTGGATGCAGTGAATTGACCGAGACGCTTCCAATTGATATCGGAAACTGAAACAGCTTTGGCCGTATCTCCCGAACACCAACCGATGTGAATTTTCCCAGCTTTCTCGGCTCTCACCAAATCCCCTTTACGGATCCCGTGTCGGGTGACGGTGCCACCGTATTTCCGTCGCTTTCCTCCTTTGGAAGGAACGCATAAATGCAGTTGGCGACGGGAAATAGGAGGACGGCGAATAATAGTGAATGGTGCAGGGGTGATTTGAACTTTCCCCACCCATGCCCCATGCTTGGCGTTATGGGTGTGCCATTCACGCCATTGCATGAACTCGAATGCGGCAAGGGTAACACCATCAACGGCATGAGTTGCGGGTTCGGCTTTGGACTTTTCGGTTTTGTTCTTCTCCAAACCTAACCATTTCCTTAGCTGACTCGTACCATTTCCGTCCCGTTGCCAACCGAGATGAGTTTTCACAGGGGCAAGTTGGGAGAGCCATTCGAGCATTTTCTTTTGCCCGACCATGACAGGGGAGAAACCTACACCAGATTTTGCCCCTTTTCTCCCACTGGTTCTATCCACATCTGCCATTACTTTTTCGTAGTGAATGACGCTGATGGGATAGATTTGACACAATTCTCGCACTACTCGTAATTCGAGTTGGCGATTGGCTCGGATACTGGGGGGAAGTTTTCCTTTTCTCCGATTGGAGAATCGCTTTTGACGATGGCATCTTTGCTTGAAGGGGAGTTTACGGTTAATCCTCCTTCCTCTTCTGGCTCGACGCATGACTCGGCGTAATTCCATCCGCTCAACAATGGTTTTGAATGGCAAAATTAAATGTGCCGTCCATAATGTTACCTTGGCAGATTGTACTCCAATACCTGAATAGTGTTTGCCGGGGTCAATTCCTACCGCGATGGGTTGCGTCTCTTCTCCTGACGGGTTTTGCAGGAGTTGGACGCAGAATACTCCCAAGTCGTTGTACACGACTTTAGCTTTTCCCTCTTTTAGCCAACGTCTAGCACGACTGGCTTTTGTTGGCATCAAGGGCTTGCCTTCCGGTGATAAAACTGGTACTCGCTGCATGATGGTGATAAACCTCGCAAGTGAAAGTAGTTAGTCCCTTCCCGCATTCTTGCCAAGATGTCCAGACTTAACAGCGACGAGAGAAATCGTCTTGCAAATAACTCGAACTAGGGAAGTATTCGAGAGTGCGTCCTAGGCAAAAACTCAGTGCGGTATTCAACCGTTTAAATCAGGGTTTCTCCCCCAATCCCCATCGCCTTGCGTTGGGGTTGTTGAAAGTTTTGGTTTTGCCAGTTCCATAATTTTACTTTGATTTTGCTGTGGTCTATATTGTGTTTTTCAAAGAATCTGAGTAAAGATTGTTTGAGTTCGGATAAGTCTTTACTTTTTTTGAAAACCAAAAGTTTATTATAGTAGCCATTTTTATTGCTCCGTAGTTCTGGCAAAAAACATTGAAAGTAATTATCGGTGTAATCAAGTTTTGCATATCGCGTTCGGATATAAATAGTTTTTTGCTCTAGCAAGTCCAATGCTTTTTCTACGTTCATGGCTTTATCATCCAAAGAACTCGATCCTGTTCGTGACCGTTAATCGGAAAAGATTCGTTCCTTCTCCGACTAATAACGTGTCCGCTAATCCAAATAAAGCCGTTTTCTTTTATTTCACTGGCTCGTGTCGTTTTTGTGCGTTTTTTGATTCTAGGCTGGTGTTCTGTTACGTCCCACACAGCCAGCATAAAATTCTCTAGAGACATTCCATTTTGCTGCGACCATCCGTGCTTTTTTGCAATTGATTTAGCTTGATGGTAGTTCATATTGAAGTAGTGGGCAATAGAACAGACAGCGCAATCGTTATCATCATGTACGCCGTATCTGCCAATATATAGTTGCTTCAAATAAGAATGAGACATCAGGAAGCACAATAATCACAAATAATATTATCCAAAGATGTTCCTGTAGGTGCATACATTCTGTTTCTCTTTAAGGCACCAAAATCATGCTCAATATCATTGAGGTCAGGAGAGTATTTCGGTAGAAACAGGACTTGATGACCTGCTTCTTCTACTAATTCTCGAATTATCTTCTTTCTATGAATTGGTGCGTTGTCCATAATTAATACTGAAGGTATTTTTAATTCCGGCAATAAATATCTTTCCAACCATCCTTCAAATCCTATTGCATCTAACCTTCCTGTAAATATCATTGGTGCAATTAAATCTTTTTTCTTTTTTCTCCTTCCCGCTACTAAATTTTCTCGTTTTCCTCGTTTTCCTTGTTTCTCTCCATATATTTTTTTTCCTCGTTTTGACCATCCATAAATACAAGACTGAAACTCCTCAAATCCTGATTCATCAATGAATACAAGGCTTTCACTCCCATACATCTTGATGAATTCTCGTAATATTCTCAAATATTTCATTCTTTCTTCTCGGTTTCTTTCTCGATACCGAAGTTCTTTTTTTTTCTAGTTATTTTTATTTTTTTTAGGGCATAACATATTGCACTTGGATGCACTCCAAATTTTTTAGCTCTGTCTATTAATTTGGCATCTGGATTTTCTTCTACATCTCTTTCCAATGCTCCCCAATCCAGTTTTCTCTGGCGATGCTCTACTTTAGTCGCCTCTAATTTTTGACGACTTAACCATCTGTATATCGTGGCTCTTCCTATACTAAAAACTTTCGCTGCCTCCGTTATTTTTCCACCATTTTCTACATAATTTATGACTTTTTTTCTTAAATCTAGACTATATGGCATTTTGGGAAATCCTTGTCAATCTACTCCTTTCATTTTACCTCATTTTCGTCTCAGCTTTAATTAAAATTACTATAGAATGCGTTTATCACGATCTTCTCAATAAAAATAGCGAGTTCTCACGAAGAAAAATGTATTTTCCCGGAGTCGAGTTAGTTGTAAATTCTTGGAGACGATTGCGCTCGATTGAGTCTAGATTGTTGAAGAAATTGATAAGATATCGATTCTCTTCGCCATAAATTTTAATACCATCGATCGCTGAAATAATTTCTTTCTCTTGATAAGCGAAGAAATCTAATCGTCTGTTTTCGATAAATGCTAAAGCGTAATTATACTGGAATGAATCAATTACTTTACAAAAGATTAATTTTCCGGTATTCTCTTTTTCTCTTTAAGGTGGGCAATTCCGTATTCTTGGCATCTGTCAATAATTTGCCATCGAATGAAGCTAGGATCGTAGCCTTCTTCTTGTAGTTTTTTGGATAAACTTCTTTCATCTTCATAACTGTGTTTGAGCTTGTCATTTTCAGTGAAAAGGTAAAGGTAATCCATTGCTACGAGAAGCTCGCGTTCTAATGTTTTGCCGTCGGGTTGGGTTGCGATGGTGTTCATCGTTTTTGCTGGACGATTTTCGTTCTAGGATAACTACATGGCTTCAAAGCGTTCGCGCAAGTCTCGGCATTCGGCTTCGCTGAGATTGCCGAATTTGATGCAGCGAATCATTGTTCTCCGAAACTTTCGCTGGCGTGCAGGGAGGATATTGGCAAAGGCAAAGCCATTGAAGCTCTCCAAAACCTCCAAGCCGCAAAGTCTAAGCTGATTGTCAACAAATCGAGATAAACTCAGAATTCGCTGCACGCCATCGATAACATGAAAGCGATGCTCTTCTCCGGTTTTGGCAATCCTGATAGGATGCGCGGACAATCCCAGCAGCACCGATTCGATGAAGCACGATTGTAAAGTTTCATCCCACGTCAGTTCTAGGGCAGTCAAGGACGAACTCGCTCAGCAGCCTTTCGAGGGGATAATCGATAGTGTTGTAGTCGAAGGATTTCTGGATTCGGCGCAGTTCGGTTTCTGCGCGGTCTTGCATTGCGGTGGTAATTTGCATTTTTTTTGCGGTTATCTCAAATCAATCGAGCCATTGAGAAAAGTCTTCAAGTACAACCTTGTGATAAGTGTCAATACTCTGCTTTGCCAACCATGAGGCTTCTGTATCGTGGCCAAGATCCCGAAGCATCGACAAAACCCGATGATAGTCAAGCATATTGCAGGAGCTGTCTTCTTGCACTTCGGCAAGGGATTCCATGAAATATTTGGGATAGTTGAGTCGTTCTGTTAATTCTGACATTTTTTGATTTCCAAATAGAATTTGTTTGTCTGTCAGGGTTGATTCAGGGTTGATTCCCTTTATTTTCACCTAATTCCTAATTTTCTGGGTTTTCCTTTGCTTTTTCGATCATCTCGCGATGCGCCCGAGTACCATCGATAATCAGGCTCTCGAAGTCTTCCACCTCGAGCCAAATGGTCGCGCCGGAGCATCGGGCATTGGCGGCATCTTGGATTAACCTGCCGCTTGCAAAGCCAACTTCCTTGGCATAGACTACGCCGAGGTAAGTTTTGACGCTAATCGCAGCTTCGTCTACGAGTTTGCCCGTCTCCCTGCTGGCTTTCTTGTTTGCCGCAATTTTATGGCGGTTGATGACAATTTCTGCTTTCATCGACTCTTGAAACTCAGTAAAATCAATATAGCATAAATTAGATACTATGAGTAACCAAAAACAAATCTTAATGATTCCCATCGATTGCGTGGCTTTTATCGTCTGGAATGCTCAATTAGGCAAGGCACTCCAGCAGTTACGAGGTAAAAAAATGTCGCGCCGGGAGTTGGCAGAGCAAGTTGAGGGAGTCAGCGAGGCGTTATTGAAAAAGCTGGAAGAAGGCAATGCTCAAAGCGTCGATCCAAAGAAGTTAGAGAAGATTCTTGAAACGCTAGGATTAGGATTTGATGCACTGTTCCCTACGGTATTATTTAGTTACTCTAAGTGTCTAAACGATTCCGCTCTCGAAAAACCCGATAGTGCCACGCGATCGCATCGGGACGCGGAAGATAGCGCCGCTCTCGAGGCAGAATGAGCTTGTGACCCTCAAAGGCGCGTAGAGGTTCGGCATGAGGCGATTCTTCTGTTAGAGCCGAGGCGATATCGAGGGAGTAATCGGGGCGAATGCCAAACCAAAAGCGGTCGAATGCCCAATGATGATTCTTGCAGAGTGCAAGGCCGTTATCGATGCGGTCGTCGTAGAATTGGGAGAATGGCTTGATGTGAGCGCCGTCTACAATATTGTCGATGCCTTTAAAAACCCGCAAGCCACAGAGGGCGCAGCGATAATCGTAGGCTGACGTGACAATGCGGCGGAACGCACCGTCGCGCACGATAGAGCTTTGCTCGTCTTGGCTTTTGATTTCTTCTTCGTCGTATCGCTTGCCTCCGGTTGCCAGAAGTTCGCTTTGCAGATTGGCGAAAGCATCGACATTCAATGAATTTTCGATTTGTTCGGTCTTATCGGCAAACCATGAATTAATGAGGACTAGCGTGAGTTCCGCTCGCAGTGCCGAATCTTGCAATATCTCGAATAATTCGGGGTCGAGGTAGGCATAACGAACTGTTTGTTGGATTGCTTTGGTGCTGGTAAATCTTGCTTTGGAGTTAACGATTGCCTCAAAACCCGGATTGGGAACGAAATGCCAAAATTTGTCGCTTCTGAGGTAGTAAAAGGGCATTCCAATGCTGGGTTTGCGTTGAATGTCCAGCACGCTCCAAAATTTATGAAATGCAGCAATGAGGTCTGGAGAAAGTTCGATGATATTATGGCGAATGATATTGCGTCCGATAAGCTCGATGAGGGATAATAGCAGTATGGGCTTATGAGGTGCGACTCCTTGCGAGCGATTGGGATTTAAGCCAATGGGATTGTTTTTCTTGGGCGCGAATTTTCTTCGGTAATAGTGGAGGTCTTTGACGGTCATTGCAATCTAAAAAGAAAACCTAAGAACTTAAAAAAATAGTAAACCTTTGGTGAAACAATCGGAAAACCAATGCAGAATTCCAAAATTTTAACAGGACTCGACCTATCGCAGTTACGAATTGACGATCGTTCGTTTGCGATCGCAAAGTTTGTTTCAGAGATGAGATTGGGAAAGTTCGCGTTGTTGCAATTTATTCCAGACGATTGTTTTGTGAAAAGTCTTTTCATCGAGTCGATTCTGCTGCGCTTCTCTTTACCTCGGATTTATTTGTTTTTCGATGGCAAGTTCAAAACTGCTCTCAATTCCTGTCAGTGTCTTGCTGCATTGCAAGGTTTTTATAACGATGCTTTTCCTTTGAAGGAGTTGAATTACTTCACTGATTTAGAAGGCTGTTATTATAGCGAGCTACCTCGACCGGAACAGCGACGCTTGGATTGGATCGAGATCGATACCAAAATTATCCAATGCCATCCCGATAACCTTGAAATGGTTCTCGAATACGTCCAGAATATGACAGTGGATTCTGGAGCCGATCGCAATATTGGTTTTGAATGTAATAATGAAAGAATACCGATGCACTCGCAACACCGAATACTCTCATAACTGCCTCGGTCGCGATGACTTAACGGCGCGGCAAGGCCACTACATTCGCACCGAAAGCGAAGCCAAAGCTCGGCAAATCATGGAAGAGCGCTATCCTGATGAGGTCGAAGCAGGCTTCACCGTCGAAGAATGGAAAGAGATTCCCTTCGCAATTCAAGAAGCATATTGCCATGCCTGATAACTCCTTTGACTTTATCGACCCCGCACAAATTGCCGAACTCCTCGAACTAGATCGGCAAATCCAACAGCAACAAACCTCTCCCTATCCCGATTTGCTCGTCCCCGACTACCGCGAGGGACGTTACGGACAATGGAAGCTCGATCGCTTTGACGTGCCGTTCATGCGCGGTTACTTTACGCACTACCAAGCCGCATCGCCGAATTATCGCTTGTTTCGCGGTAAAACTATTTGGATGAGTTGCACGCCGATGGAACTCGAAAGCCTTGCACCCCACGCCGCTCGTGCCTATGGTAACGTCGTGATTATGGGTTTGGGCATGGGCGTGCTGCTCTACAACATTCTGCAACGCGAGGAAGTGGAGCGCGTTGTCGTTGTCGAATGCGATCGCGAAGTGGTGGAGTTATTTCACCATATTGCCGCGCCGGAAACGTGGGAGCATTGGGAGAAAGCCGAGATAATGATTGCCGATGCCCTGCATTGGCAGCCGGATTGTCCTGTGGATTTCCTTAGTATCGATATCTGGCCGAAACTCTGGGATAATCGCCTGCTCGAGGATAGCCGCAAGATTCAGCGCAATGTTCGTGCCGATCGCGTGGCGCTCTGGGGTCAAGAACTGGACTTTATGGGTTACGTTGCCGAATGCGGTTATGACGCACCGCCAACCTTGGAGCAGTACCGCGAGTACGTGGAGTTCCTCGGCATTCCCTCGATCGAACTGGATAACCCCAACTATCCCGAATATTGCTATCGAGCGGCGATGAACGCCTTTGGGTTTGGGAGTTAAGAGAATCAAAGCAAAATCAAATTCTACTTGAAAATCGAAAATGACAGAGACATCTACAGCAATCCCCGAAAACCTCATGGCAGCGCTTAATACGGTGCGATTGAGGGGCGAAGTCAATATGCTGGATTATCGCGAAGTCATGTTCAAACTGCAAGAACTGGAATATCACGAGGAGGTAATTTGGCTGTCGGTGCAAGGCATGGAAGCCTACAGCAAACTTTTGCTGGGCGATTTCGACCAATGGCTTGCCGCGTATCCCGATGCTTTTGTTCTGTCTCCTGAAGAATTTCCCGAAGAATCCTTAGCAGCACGAACGGCAAGAGAGACGGGGCTGGAATTGATTGCCGAGTGAGACGATATTAATGTTTTTTCAGGATTCCTCGTTCCACTGGATTCAATCTTTTCTCCGGCATCCCCTGCAAATCCCGCCAAACCATATCAACATCGGGAAAGGCAAAATATTCCGTCAGCGAACCGATAGGGTAATTGAACCCTTCGTAGCGATGCTTGAAATAGAGTTCTATATTGCCCCGATGCCGCCACATTCCCAATATGTTCACTTGGCTCTTTTGAAAATGCGCTGCTATATCGCGTTTGACTTCACTAACTCGCTCCTCAATGCTTCTCGAGGTCACGCCGATTTTGTGGAGTATCTTGTCATCCGCTTTAATCCTGAGAAAATACAAAGTCTGCTGCAAAATCCTTTGGTATTGCACTCGGTATATCCTCAAGTCCGTCAAGTTTTCTCGCGTTGGCTTCGAGTTTGTTTTCCTTTCAAATTCCTGTAACTTCTCCAGCAGCAATGGCTCTTGAAACGCGCAGAATTTAGCGAGAGATAGCGCACCTACAGGAATCATGCCTTGCTCGGAAAATGCGTAGGGGCAATCTTGACGGGGATGGCGTTGAAAAAAGCCTTTTAACGCTAACTTCATCAAGCCTCGCTCCCTCGGTATGGGCTGCCCCGCTCGTCCCCAGCCCTGCCAAAGCCTTGTCAATTGCTCGAGTTCCTTGGGAGACAAATACAAATTAAAGCGATCGTAGCAGGGCAAGCGCGGCAAGGAAACTTCGGGGCGCTCTATGAGTTGGCAGGATTCATGCTGATGGGCGAAGTGCCATTGCTTGATTTTGCCTTTTCTTGCAATCAGAGTATCGCCGCAGTAAGGACAGCGCAGTGTTGTCTTGCCCCTCGGTGCGTCTTCGATTGCAACGAGCCTGTTATCATCGTCGAGACCGTAGGGCAGCCAGAGGAAGGTTTTGATTGTGCGAGGCATGAGAAGGAGTAGAGAGTCGGTAATCAAGTGTTTACTGCGTAAAAATAGAATGCGTCTTGCTCCTCCTCACTCAACGCTGCAAAATAGCAATCCTTCTCGTAATACTCCAGCACCTCGATTTCTTCGGGATTGCAGCAGTAGAAAAGTACGAAGCGTTGTCTCGCACCTGCTTCCGTGCCAACTTGGTTATCACCGACGAGTTGTACGGTATTGCCATGCTGAAGCAACCAGAATTTGTGGAGTTCCGGGGGCGGATCGGCGTAAGCGGCTGCGAGTTCTTCGTCGGTGTAATAGCGTTCTTCTTCGGTCATTATTGTCGATCTGGGAATCTGGATACCCAGCTTTTTTCTGGGAATATTCTGGGAATCTGGATACCCAGATGTTAATTTTATATTAGCGCTTGGAAGATGCTGAATTCAATTCAGTTTATCCGATCAAGCAAGACGCGCTACATTGAAACCGATGTCACAGAAATTAAGATTGGTATTATTGAGTAATGCCGGAGGAAGCGGTAAGACGACGCTGGCCACGCATCTAACGTATTTGCTGGCAAAAGCAGGATACAAAACCATCCTCTTCGACCTCGATCCCCAAGGGTCGATGAACTTATTCGGCAATCTCGAAGCTCCCGACCCCGATGAAACCGTTGGTGTTATCTTGGATGACGAGTTTAACGGCGATTATCCGCTCGTGCCGTTGTGGGAAAAGTATCTCAAGGACAAAGCAATGGCTTGTCGCGGGAGCTTGAGTTTGGTGGAGTCCAGCAACGAATTGGTATTGCATCAACGCGGTGCTTACCTGCTTGGCGATCGCCTCGAAGATTTTCCCTTGGATTGCGATGTCATTATTTACGATTGCCCCGCGACCTTGGGACCTTTGCCGCAATTGGCGGTGTCCGCCAGCACCCATATCCTCGTGCCGACGCAACCGGAACCCAAGGCAGTGAAGGGAGCCGCAGAGTTACTCGAATGGCTTTACGGCACGTTTCGCACCCTAAGACTCAAGCCGGAGCCGCAGATCGTCGGGTTCGTTCCCAATCAGTACAACAAAAATATTGCCATTCATCGCAATATTGTGGAGCAATTGCCCGCGCAATTAGATGAAATTGGCATTCATTGTTTCAAACCCATTCGCGAGTCGGCGGAGTTTAAGAATGCCAGTGGTGTGGGGTTGCCCTTGCACCTGCATCGTCCCGCGCACCCTGCCTGCAAAGATTTTGAGCCGATTCTTAAAGCATTATTGGAGGTGTTGAAAGATGGCTAAAAATACATTTAGTTTGGGTAATACTTTTGCTGGAGCGAAGCAAGCCAAAGACAACCACGATGAAATTGGCGAACTTCAACGGCAAATCGAGGCACTCACCGCCGAATGCGATCGCTTGCGGCAATCTGGGAAACCAGTTTCCCAAAAACTCGATGAATTGCGAGAAACCTTAGCCGGGCGAGAGATCGAAATCCCCATCGAACGGATTAAACGCAATGAAAGTCAACCGAGGCAGACATTTTCTGAGGAGAGTATTGCGGGTTTGGCGCGATCGCTGGAGAAAGAAGGACAGTTGGTGGCGGTGCTGGTTTTTTTGGAGAACGAAGATTCTCTTGATGCGCGTTCTCTAGCGCCGGAAACCGACGCGGGGTCGCACCGCTACGTGCTATTCGATGGAGAGCGACGCTGGCGGGCAGCATCGTTGGTTAAAAAAGAGACTCTCAAAGCCATTGTCATTCCCAAACCCGAAGACCTGCATCGCAAAGTCTTGGTGGGGATGTTGGAGAAGGAGGATTTGAATGCGCTGGATTTAGCTGAAGCCTTGATTATCGAACTTTCTCGACTCGGTATCAAAACCAATGCGCCCGCCATTCTTAATAAAGCCGTCAAGCGCCTAGAAAAACAAATGCCCCAAGTTACCAAAGTCGTTAAGGGAATGGCAGAGGAGCAACGAGACGTGCTGAATCGTTTGAGCTTGCAAGAGGACGAGCGGATTATCTTTGAGTTGTTACTGTCGCTGAAGCTCAATCCCACCACGGCGAACAAGAATATTTTTCCGACGCTTTCGTATTACGAGGATATTCGCAATGCCATTCGTCAGGGTTTGGGCATCGATAATGCCAAGTTATTACAAAAATTATCTCC
Organism: Spirulina sp. LEGE 11439; assembly: GCF_059821285.1. Taxonomy (NCBI): domain Bacteria; kingdom Bacillati; phylum Cyanobacteriota; class Cyanophyceae; order Spirulinales; family Spirulinaceae; genus Spirulina; species Spirulina sp. LEGE 11439. The sequence goes on along the minus strand of NZ_JCAMRX010000007.1, from coordinate 73,395 downwards.
GAAGAATCTAAATTGCTCCGAGACGAAAGCTAAGAATTTGCGCGGGAAACTCTGCGAGCGTGTATTGAACGAAAAACTATCCAAGGAAAAAACAAAGGAATTAGTAGACGAGACGATCGCCAAGCATAATCCGCAAAACCATGATAAAGTTGCCGAACGACAGACAAACAAAGCCATCAAAGCCGTTAATGACATTGCTGTGGAACGAATAACACCAGATAAACTCCAAGAAATGCGAGAGGCGTTGAAAGCAAAGCTGGCAGAAGTCGAAGCGAAGCTGGCGTAAGCGAAAATGTCCGAGACAACGCGGATGCTCCTAGAACTCTCATTGCCACCGATTTGCTCGTGTTCGTTTCGGGAACGGGAAGATGGCGATGGTACGCTGTACGCTATCGCTTGCCCTGACGACGTTACGGCACGAGGAGTCTGGGAGCATCGGCGTGGGTTTTATTCAATGTTCAAGAGCGGGGATATTCTGGAGGTGACGGGGGAGGCGTTCGCGGCGCGGACTTATCCATTGGGGTGAGGGTGATTTGCAAAACCTAATAGCAAGATTGCATAAAATGTTTTTGCTTTGGTGAAGAAGGAAATAGCGGTACGATGTTGTGCTTAAAACTACTCCTTACTCCTTTTGTATTCGATGAACGATCTCGACGAGCGATTGCGACAATTAGCATTGGAGGCGCAAAGTCACCCCAAGAATTCTTGGGAGCGGCGCAGGGCAATGGATTTGCTATTGCGATCGCTTCAGAATTCGAGGAGGCTGTATCGTCCGAAAGTTCCCGATCATTTTAGGGGAGCGTACTCGGAAATTTATGCCATCGCCAAGCAGCAATTATTTTGCTATTTGTTCGAGAAAATCGATAACTACGACCCCGATCGCGCCGGGGTGCTGCATTGGGTAAATTTCTTGTTAGACAAGCGCTTTCCTCATGCCATTCGCGAGGTGACGCAAATGGGCAAGAAACTGCACGCAGCCCAAAGAGTAAATCTCGACGATCTCGGCGAATGGCTGGAATATCGGCACGGCGAAGAACAATTGCGTTTGCCTTCGGAGCAATTGCGCGAATATATTACCGAAGATCCGGAGGAAGTATTCGGATGCGATTGCATTAAAGGACATCCCGAAGCCAGCTTCAGAGCGATCGCTCTAAAAATTCTCAACGGTTATTCGTGGAAGGAATTAGAGATGGAATTCGATATTAAAATTTCGACTCTCAGCAGTTTCTACCAGCGCCGCCAGAAAAAGTATCGCGCTTTGTTTCGCTCTTATTTAACTCCTTAAAAAAAACAATGAACCCAATTATCTCTCTCACTCCCTCAGACTGCCAAATCGCCCTCGATTTTGGCAAGCACCACGCTCCCGCGAAAGCCGAAGGCGTTTGTTTGAATGCCCTTGCCGTCCTTGCGGTATCCCATCATCTGCAATCTCTCAATATTGCTGTGAATTTAGAACGGAGCGATAGTTGGGATGTTGCCGTGCAAGCCTTTAGCGATGTTGCCGATTTATTTGTTGAAGGTAAGGGCGCGATCGAGTGCCGTCCCGTATTGCCAAATGCCGTTTCCTGTCGCGTTCCTTTTGAGGTGCGAGAGGATCGCATCGGTTTTGTTGCCGTGCGGTTGAACGAAGCGCTGTCAGAGGCGGAACTGCTCGGTTTTTTGGAAAGAATTGAAAGCGAAAGCGAAGTAATTCCCCTCGATCGCTTTGCGCCTCTCGAAACCTTATGGGACGTTCTAGAACGCAACTCCGTGGCGAACGTGCTGCAATGGTTGGATGGAGCATTTGCGGCGGGTTGGGAAATGCTGGAAGAGTTGGCCATTTCCGAAGTGGGCTTGGCGTTTCGCAGTGCCGTAGCGAAGAATGCCATTCGCGGCGGCAAGTTGTTAAATGCCAAGGGCAAGCGCTTCATTTTGCTGGCGACTCTCGAACCCGTTGGGAATGGCGAATGGGATGCGGTTATTATTTTGCAGCCTCGGGATGCACCGTGCCTGCCAGAAGGAATGCAACTGTTTTTACGCGATCGCGAGGATAATGTTCTCATGCAGGCAGAATCGCGTCGGAGCGAAGCACTGCGTTTTGAATTTGGCGTGGAAGTGGGAGAAACCTTCAGCGTCGAGGTGAAATGGCGCGAATGGCAAGTGACGGAGCAATTTATTCTCGATGCGGAAGTTAGTGCTGCTTAAGTTAAACGGCAATTGGCGCGAAGGGTTTCGCGTTGGGCTGGAGATTGGCTTGGAAAACGCCCGTGCCGATGTTATTCTCTCGGGAAATTTGCCCCCCAATGAAGTCTTGATGCGACAGTTGCGATCGCATCGCCGAGTTTACGCTCGGGCGGGGATGGCGACGCGCATAAAACCGAAGCGGGTTGTTAGCGTGAATACTCGCGAATGGGTCAAAGATTGTCGGCAATCGTCGGAGGCATTGCGAGAAAAGTTTGCGGCGTGGCTGTCGAGCGAAAAGTTTCAGCGTCTCGATTTGCGGTTGCGAGAAGAGTTGAATCGCGATGATGCCGTGCGATTGCACGTACAAAGCGATAATCGCGAGATTTTTGATTTACCGTGGCATCGTTGGGAATTGATCGAGCGCTATCCTCGTGCCGAAGTGGCTTTTACTTCTCCAGAGTTGCAACGCCCGATCGCGTTTCGCTCTCCCGGTTCGATATTAAGGATTCTCGCAATTTTGGGATGCAGCACGGGGATTGCAGTAGAACGCGATCGCGAGTTGTTGGAGAGTTTGCCGAATGCCGAGGTGACGTTTTTGGTGCAGCCGAGGCGAGTCGAGTTAAACGATGCCTTGTGGGAGCGACAATGGGATGTATTATTTTTTGCGGGACACGGCGCAACCAAAGTAGAAACCGGGCGCATTTATACGAATGCCGAGGAATATTTAACCATAGACGAACTGTGGTTCGCCCTGAAGAAGGCGACGGAACGAGGATTGCAATTGGCGCTCTTTAATTCCTGCGATGGCATGGGATTGGTGCAAAAGTTAGACGATCTGAGCATTCCGCAAATCGTGGTGATGCGCGAAGCCGTTCCGGATATTGTCGCACAGGCATTTCTCAAGGCATTGTTGGCAGCTTTATCGCGAGGGGTTTTGTTTTACGAAGCCATGCGAGAAGCGCGGGAACGCTTGCAGGGGATGGAAAATGAGTATCCTTGCGCGAGTGGGTTGCCCGTGCTGTTTCAGCATCCCGAGGCGATGCCGTTGGCGTTGTCGCGACAATCCAAGAAAACCCTCGCACTGGCTTGGCGCTGGCAATTGATTATCCCCATTGTGGCGGTGTTGTTATCGGGATGGGCGTTGCGATCGCGTTTCTCAACGTGGTTGAACAATCGCGCTCACGTTGATTTTAAGGCAGGGGAATGGTTAACGGTAGAGCGCACGCTATCGAATGCGCTGGCTCTCAATGCCGATAATGCGACGGTTTATTACAATCTGGCGGATTTATCCGAGCGTTCTGAGGATGACGATGCGGCACGAGAATGGTATCGAGAAGCGATGAAGCGGGGAATGGTGGCGGCTTATGCGAGGTTGGCGGCGTTGGAAATTGACATGGGGCATTACGATGCAGCGCAAAGTGCAGTGCGGGGCGGTTGGGATTTGATGGCGACGAAGGGAGGCGATCGCCATGAGAAGGCTTCGTTATGGGAGAGTCGGGGGCGATTATTCTGGATGCGAGGAAATTTTGAGGAAGCTAAAGCGGCATTTGAGAAAGCGTTGAACTGGCAACATAACCGCGTTTCGTCGCGGTGCTGGTTGGAGCGGTTGGAAGCAAAGGAGAAAGAGGGCTGGCGAGGAGATTGTCGGTAATTTTGAAATTCTCTATAGAAATTGAAATGCTTAAAGCAATCGCACCAGCAGAATAATTCCTCGCCGTCCCGTGACCCAAACCGCATCCCCCGTTTCCAAGGATTGCGACGCAGCCGCAGCATCGAGCATGGCAAACCAATGCGACCCCAACGCCCGCACTCGACCGTGACACTGTGGCGTAACTTCGCTCTCGATAATACCCTGCTGGGGTTGCTTGAACAGAATCACTGGATTGTGAAGAAACTTTGCATTCACCGTTAGATAACTTAACTCTGGTTTTACTTTAAATGCCAAAAAATCGAAAGCGCATAAATTTCATGCGAATGAGTAGGAAATCTAAAGAAAAAAATATTTTTCCGGTGATTCGCATAAAACGCGAGGAAATGAGACAAGGAGTATGTAGAGTCAAAAAATAACGTGCTTGGAAAAGTTGAATTAATGTTTGTATTTCACCGCAAGCTCTGCGCTTTGTTAGATGATGGTGGCGATAGCCAAGAATTATGCGATGCCCTCACTTGTCTCAATACTGAGGAAGGCAAAGCGGCGCGAAAGTGGTGGCGTAATAACAAAAAAGCCATCGAAGCGATCGCATCATCATCGGATCGCGTCAGCCTAGAGCCGCACGCAGCAAAGCCGCACAACCCAAAAGTCAAGCATCCCATAAGCGGACAAGAGCAAACCATCGCAACTCAAAGCAATATCGCGATCGCAATTCCCGACGATATCAAAGCGGAAACCGACGTGCAAAAAGTCTTTTGGTGGTGCTGGCGATTCTGGCCGGAATTGAAACAGCAGCAAGATAGAGATGCTCTGCTCGAGCCGCAACACGCCATCTTGCCCGATTGTCCCAAACATAGCTACCGTGCAACGGTTTCGGCATTGGTGGGGGCGATGCCCGAAAACAAAATAGAATCCATCAATCCTTACTTATTACTCTTCACTTTTTCTCCCGTGCAGGAGTTTATCAAAGCCTCCCGCAAATTTCTCGATTTTTGGTCGGGGTCGTACCTGCTGCATTACTTGAGTGCCAAACTCTGCTGGCACGTCGCCCAAATTTACGGTGCCGATGCCATTATCGTGCCGTCCTTATGGGGACAGGAAATTATCGATGCCTTGTTGTTGAAGGAGTATGACAGTTTTAAGGAAAGTTTTGGCGATCGCAATCCGGTAGATCAATTCAAGAGTAAGGCATCCTCCTCCCTTGCAACGGCGGGCTTTCCCAATACCATTTCGATTTTGATTCCTGCCGAGGATGTCGAAGCCGTTGGCAAAGACTTGGAAATGCAACTCAAGGCAGAATGGTGCGTGATTGCCGAGGCGGTGCGTAGCGATATTCGCTGCAAAACGATTGAGTTTCTAAAGAACAATAGTATTGAAGAAATTATCAAAGAACTTGCCGCATCGGAGGGCATCCAAGAGAACCGAGAGACCAATCCCAACCGTCGCGACCTCGAACAATGGCAGAAGCAAAGTTGTTGGGAATGGAATCGCTTGTGGGAGATGCAAATTGAGAATACATGGGAACCTTACTGGACGGCAGTTCCCTTGGGTCATCCCGACAAGAACCGACAGCTTAGTGTCTTCGGAAAAGTTGGAGAATCCTTCGATACTGAGTGGAAAGATGCCCAAGAAAACATTGCCCCTTCTCGCTACGACCAACCCACACCAACACCTGCTGAAGATTTAGCTTACACCGAGTTAAACGTAGGAACGTGGTGGGCAAACGCGCAACGCCGCTTGGGTCAAGCCATACAAGCAGTGAAAAATACGCGAGTTTGGCACATTCCCGCCGCACCGGGGGAGCGATCGAGCATCTCTGGCTGTTATAGTGCCGTGCATCCTCGCTTGCTCTACCAAGGCAAATTCCAAGAAGGAGGTGGTTTGAGCGCCGGGACGATGCAATTGTTTTGGCGCTTGCTGGCAGAGGTTTATTGCGGCTTATTCGATGGTTCGGAAAAATTGAATGCGATCGAACTGACCAAGCGCATGGCGTGGTCTTATGGTGGTGTAGCAGATTCCTTGGGCATCGATCCGTTTGTCGTTCCCAAGTATCGAGATGACGATGAGGGCAATTTTGACTCCAGACAACTCGACCATGAAACCCTCGTGCGCTTTCCCAATCTCAGTTCGATTGCGGCTGCTCGGTATGCTAAAGAATATCCGCAGCAACTTAAGAAATATTGGAATGAACTTTGGAGAGAGATTCGTAAAGATGACACGTTAAAGAAAAAACGCAGTGCATTTTATTCCAAAACCCGTCGCGGCTGGCAAGTCCCTGCTGTCGATCGAGCTATCAAAGGAGAATTTGATGACCTTCGACCCTACAACGGTAATATGTTCTCCAGTAAATGGCTGGCAGACGATATGGGTTTGCAGGATATGGAAACAGCCAATCAACTTCGCGCTCTCGTGGAAAAAACTCACAAAATACAAGGGTTTGGCGATGGCTCTCCCGTCGATTGGTGGGCGATCGTCCTTGGCGATGGGGATGGTATGGGCAAATATGTCACTGGGAGTAAACTGCACTTTTACGAAAAGTATTTGACCGAAACCGATCCAGAGGTTTTGCTGAAGCAGATCGAAGACAGCGAGAAATTAAGCGATCGCGATCGGCAAAACTTTATCGAAGTCTTTCAAGGTCGGGCAGGAGAAGATAAAGAAGCCGAAAAAAGCCGCAAAGAATCCCTACTGCAAACCAAAAAGCGCATGGGACCGGCAACTCACATCGGACTCAACCGCGCCCTCTTGGATTTTTCCAATCGTCTCGTTCCGTATCTCACCGAAAAGCGTTTTTGCGGTCGCGTGGTCTATAGCGGCGGCGATGATGTCATGGCAGTGCTGCCCTTGCGAGACTTGCCCGAATACTTGCTCTCGCTGCGGGCAGCATGGTGCGGTGGCGAAGATCCCAAAGGTGAATTTCAACGCCGTCGGGGTAACGATACCGAAGGGAGCGGCTATTGGATGCCTCCTAATAATTCTGGACTTCCCCAGCGTCCGCTTTTCACGATGGGAGATGGTGCAACGATTAGCATGGGTATTGTGATTGCTTATAAAAGCGTACCCCTGCCGACGGTCTTGGAATCCTTGTGGACGGCAGAAAAAGAGCGTGCCAAGAAAATGAAAGGGTTTAAAAAACTTCCTAACGGGGACGAAACACCCGATGGCGGCATTGTTGATAAAGATGGACTTTGCTTTCGGGTTGCCTACGGGAGCGGCAATCTTCTCGAAGCACCCATGAAAGGACATCTTTTGCCGGGATGGTGGCAGTGGATCGATGCGGGGTGCGAACCCGATAATCGTAGCGAAATCACGGGGGTGCTATACCGCTTGGCACAGGAACTTCCCAAACACGCTGATATTACTAAATTGGTGCTTGAAGGCGAAGGACTCGTTACCAAAGCCGCTCGGGTTATTGTAGAGTCGCGAGATGAATCCCTTAATAACACAATTGCCGAGAAACTTTACGAATGGCTGACTCAATGGGAACGATGGGCGTATTGCACCCAGCAAAAGGTATTGTCACAGAAGAAGTTGCAGGGAAATTCGCAAGCAGAGGAAGACAAAGGTAAACCTCTCGGCACAACCCTCGACGATCTCTCCCGACTCCTGCGTTTCAGTGCCTTCTGGACGGACAAAGCCCTGCAACACGATCGCTGGACGACGATGACAGGAGGTGAAAGCTAATGTATTATTGCTATGCCATTGACCCCCTCGATGTACTGTTATTCCGCGAATCCAAGCCGTTTTCGCCAGCAGAGGGTTCTTGGGCAAAAGGGATTTTTCCACCGCTTCCCATGACCGTCTTTCAGGCATTGCGATCGCTGTTGGAATGGAAGGAATGGAAAAAGCCAGAGAACAAGCAGCGCGATGTTGAGTTTCTGGGTGCATTCTTGATGCGCGAGGAAGAAGTCTACGTCGCGACCCCTCGCGACCTTGTTGGGGTAGCCGTGCGGAAAGAGAATTCCCAAACTGACGGGGAAGATGGAGAAAAAGAGATTCCTTGGGATTACTTGACTCGCTTGCAGCCCCTAGAATCCGATGATGAAACTTGGCGGTATATCAAGTTCCCTCAAGATACTTTGCCTCCGTTAGTTCCACCTCGATTGCCCGAACAACATTTCATTTGCGGTGCGCCGTCCCCTTGGATGAAGCTCTCAAAGTTAGCACATTATCTTGCGGGATATCTGGATAAATTAACCGCCGATGACTTCCACGACGATCCGTGGGACGTGCAGATTTTGCCGCATATCCAGATGAAAACCGGAGAGCGTCAGGTACGCGATCGCGATGGCTATTTTACGGAAGTAGCCGCTCGCTTAGAACCAAAATGGCGCTTTGCTGCCGTACTGAGCAAATCCTTGGAAAGCAATGTCGTTCGTTTGGGTGGAGAAGGTCATCGCGCTCTGGTGTCGCCTTTGGGAAGTCACGATGGCGAGGCATTGCTGGCATTGCCGGAAAGTGAGGGCTTGGATGCGTTTCTCGAATCGAAGGAAGATCATAGCATTGCCTACTTGCTGACTCCCGGCCTTGCTCGCGCCGATGGCGATTTAGTTCGCTATCAGGCGTATCCCCAGCACTGGCGGGATTATTTGCTCGGTTGTGCCACGAATCGCCCGTTGTTATGGGGTGGCATCTCCTCCATTCAGCGACAAGGCCGCGATCGCGAATTTGCTCTGTTGCCCCAACGTGCTTTCGTGCCGTCGGGAACCGCATACTGCTTCGAGACCGGGAAATTTCCTCGCGATCGCAAAGTGTTACCCGATGACTCTCTTTTCCCGTCCGGTGCGGGTAAGGCATGGGTGAAAACTTTTACCAAACTCAATTACGGAAAATTATTGTGGGGAAAACGATGAACGATTATTTGACTTATTTGTACTTGCTGACTCCGTTACATACAGGAGGAAGTGCCGATGAAGGTAACATGATGGGGATTGCAAGGGAAGTGCATACCGAATTCCCTTATTTACCGTCTTCATCCCTGCGCGGGAAAATTCGAGCTTCTTTGGAAAATGAGGAGTATGCTAACCAAAATGGATACAGCACAACTGATGCTGCCAATTTTTTTGGTCAGAAAATCAAAAATGGACAGCAACCGACTGAAGGTGAAGTATGGTTTGTTGATGCAACTTTATTGTTTTTCCCCATTGCATCTTATAGTCATCAATTCCTTTGGATTACCTGTCCATTGTGGTTGAGTCGATGGAATCGATGGTTAAAAAATGCCACACTTCAAGAGGCAATTTCTCGATGGCAAACTTTACTTAATTCCGACAATCAGAATCAACAAATTGCTTGTTCTCCGTTAAACGAACGTATTTATCTACAAGGTGCAGTTCTTGAAGCCGATCGAATTCAATCAATTTCTCGAAATGCCACTTATTGGTCTGCTTTTAATGAGCTACCGGAAGGGAATGGGATTCTCAATCTTAAACAAAAATTGGTGATTCTATCTGATGCTGACTGTGGTGCTTTGGTTGAAATGGGATTACAACGGGAGGTCAGAATTGCACTCAATGAAGGTGAAAAAACAGCGAAGGATGGAACATTTCGCTCTGAAGAAACACTGCCTTCAGAATCCATCCTATTTTTCCCTTGGGGATTAAAAGCGACGAATCATCAAACCGTGCAAGCTGCATTAAAAAAGTTACTGAGCGATCGCATTCAGTTTGGCGGTCTAGAAGGCTTGGGTCGCGGTTGGATGGAAAGTAAAACCATTGAAGTCAAAAAGTAAGGAGAAAACGGTGTTAAAGATTGATACCAGAGATTTTAGTCAGCAGTCTTATCAAGCCTTAGTTACCTTGAAAACTGAGATAGAAAAGACTTATCCACGAGAAGCAACTGATTACTGTAAAAAAGCCAGTAGTACAGTGCAGAGTCTTCCAGCTTATCTGGCGACATGGGGCTTACTGCGATTGTCTGGAGATGGAGTTAAGTATGCACCTCCTGCTAATGTTAATCGGCAAAACAAAGCGAGTCCCACTGCTTACAAGGGTTTGGTTTATCAGCGATTTCTTGTAACATTGCAAGGTTTAGGTTCTGTTGAGTTCACCTCTAACGATCCTAATACTCTAACCAATCGCAATCCCAATATGAATCTTCGCAACTATACGAGCTTAAATCGTTTAGCGATTCGATTGGCACGGGAATGGTCGTTTTGGGCTGTTGCAGTATTAGGTCAAGGAGAACAGTAAATTATGGAGATTGAAAGAGTTAAGGAAATTTGGCAAAACTATACGTCTGCAATAGGCGGAAAGTTAAAACCACGTTTAGCGAATTCATCCGTTCAAAGTTATCAAGATGGAGTTTTGACGATTTATGTTGATGAAGAGCATCGAGAAAAAGTACAGAATCAAAAAGATAAAATTCGCGGAAAACTCGTGCAAAAAGGTTTATCCGTCCGCGTTCTTCTCGTAACCAGTGAAGAAGTGTCTGTTGAGCAAGTTGAAGAACTTTATAGTGAAGATTTGAATCCCATTGATAATGAAATGAATGATTCAAAATTGAATGAAAAAAGCTCTACGCCCTTACAGGTACTATGGCATCGAGAACCAATTTTGCCAACTGCTGGAAAATCAGAAGTCGATGCACGCAAGCGACTACTTGAAGCAACCGCACAAGCTGACCATTGTTGCCAAGGAATTTACGATCGCCTTCACAGTCGAATGCAGACTTTGACAAAAGACCAAGGAATCTGCTTTACCGTCGAATTTTCGTGGCGAGTGCGTGTGGGAGGTACGCGAGGATTTCGCGATTTGCTATTGCCTGTATTTCATCCCGTGTTTGGCATTCCTTATTTTCCTGCATCCAGCTTGAAAGGTGCAGCTTTGGCATGGGCGAGGGCAAATGGAGAAATCGAGACAGCACGAGATATTTTGGGAATGCTTGAGGGTAAAACGGTTAAGGCTGCAAAAATTGAATTTCTCGATGCTTTTCCTCTTAAACCTAGTTTAAGTGTTGATATTGCTACGCCTCAGTGGAAATGCCAAGAAGATCGGGTGTATTACAATCCCGATCCTCATCCTTTACTTTCATTGGAGAATGTTTCAGTTTGTATGGGTTTGTTGAAAACGTCTCGTGGGACAGATGATGATCTTGAAACAGTTAAGCAATGGTTGAAACCAGCATTATCGAGAGGAGTAGGAGCAAGAACCAGTGCGGGTTACGGTCGAGCTACAAAAATTGATGGAAATTTTGTGACAGCGCGATCGCTTTCCACTTTGCCCACAAAATCGTATCACTTTAAAATGTGGACTCAGGGAATGTATGGAGCCGTGACCCAAGGTGAACCAGAGTTTCGTCCAACAGCATTGCGAGGAATATTGCGGTATTGGTTTCGTGCTGTCGCCTTAGCCCTGTATCCGACTCAACAATGTCGCCGCCTTGAAAATCGCTTGTTTGGAACGATTGAACCCCAAGCACAGATGGGTTTGCTTGGAGTTGATGTAGCGATCGATAACGGGCAAGATCATCCCCCTGCTTACTTTGGCCAAATTATTCTTAAAACCCATTCCTCAGAGGTGTTAGCATTTGCTGAGAATTTATTACAGTTAGCTTCTCATTTAGGCGGAATTGGACGCGGATCGCGGCGACCATTACATTACAATAGCCAGCGATTGCGGGGCTGTCATTGGGAATTGAGCGGTCGTGTCATGTTAGCTAACGCAGAAGATTGGACGGCTTTTTTAGGACAATTGCAACAGTCTTTACTTGCTTTGGAAACTCCCAATAATCAACCTTTAGGCAACGGCGATCCGGGTCTTCCTCGAAAAGATGGACGCAATCAGGGTGTTCTTAATCGCCATGCTCGCATCTATCTCGTCCCCGATTCAAACTTGCAACATCCAAATCAAGTGAATTGGCAGGAAGCGGAGAAAAAATCTAATAATATCCGCGTGCGCGGTTTGGCTTTGGATACGCTATATACAAAACAAACACAAGCTGGAAACTTTTTTAAGGGAGAGAATCGTAGTGGTCAGGGTAATCGTTTTGTTGGCGGTAAACTAGGCGTTCCTTCTTATGTTCTGATCCAGTCGAATTATCCAAAAGAAAAAAAAGACGCTTATCAAGCTGTAACGGTATTCGGTGCTAACAATGGCGATCGCGAACAATTCTGTAATGCTATTGCTGGTATTCGTAACTCAATTCAAATTCATTTACCTTTTTAATTCAAAAATCATGACTATTCTCATCGCAAATATTGGCACTTCCGATCTCGCTTTACAAATCAATCAATTTTTGCAGAATTCAGAATTTCTCAAATCTTTAGAACTGCCTGACAAACTATCTGCATCCCAACGGGATTATTATCTGCCAATAGGCTTCGATCGCAATGAACCAAATCAGAAAGAAGCGATCGCAGAACTCGACGATGTTGAAAAATTGTTGTGGAAGCACCGACAGAAAATTATGACCCGAGGTTTTTGTCAAAAATGGGGCGTTGTATTTGATTCGGCAAAGTTCTTTTTTTCCTGTCGAGACTTTACAGAACGCTTATTGCAGGAATATCAGGATAATCCCGATCGATGGCATCGCCGCATTCGCCCCGGTCGTTTATTAGGTGTGATTGAAGATGCGATCGCCGATTATTCGGTTTCTGATGTTTATATGTTTGTAACGGATCAGCCTCACCGCGACGATACCGTGCATTTGTTTGAGATTCTCAAGTATTGGTTCGAGCAAGAATTTGCAGGCAAAGTTACATTGCACGATATTACTATTCCTAAAGGCGTTAAAGCGATCGATCAAGACGGTTTATTTGAAATATATTATGACTTTTTCAAATCTTCTGCGTTTAAATCCCTCGCATCCGATGAAGAAATTCTCATTAGTGTTAAGGGCGGTACGCCACAAATGCAAACCGCATTGCGCGTGCAGGCGATTTCTTCCGATCGCGATAACCAAATTTATTTAGAGCCACAGCTATCTATTAAAAAACTGTTGGCTGGCGAGGCATCTCAATGCGATCGAGTTTCGTATTGGCGTTACCAGTCGGTACAAAAATATCAAGTCGTGAAAAGACTTTTAACGTGTTGGGATTTTGATGGGACAAATGTGATTTTGACGGCATGGAAGGAGATTTTGAAGAGATTGCAAGAAGAATTGCCTAAAGCAGAAAGTGCCGAAATTTCTGAAAGTTGCGATCGCATTGAGTCGGTTACGAAAGCCTTGAAAATGGCGGTAGGTTATTTCAATCTTGATAATGATCATGCTGAGAAGCATTGCATTCGTTTAGACGATCTGAAATTGCTGGCGGATAATTATCCCTATCAACAGAGTGAGGAGTACAAGCATTTTCCCAAGTTGCTTAATTTGTACGCACAATGCTGTTTGCTTTGGGAGACTGATCGCATGGCAGATTTTTTAACTCGTATGGGTTCATTTTACGAAGAAGTGCTTCACGAGTTAATTCATGCACGAGGAGGGGCAAAGTATTTTGACCGACCGCGATTGCAAGGCGATTGGTTCTTGCAGACCCAAAAGTTAATTGATGAGAATCAGTCTCTCGCTCAACAATTTTACGAATTAGAACAGCAATATAATTCAAAGTTGAGGAACCTTTTGAGAAATCATATTCATCTCAACGCAGGACGCTGGGTTAATGCGTTAGACGATCGACAATATGGAGATAAATTCAAACTACCCGGTCGTCCAACAAAAGTAAATTTTGTTCGGGCTTTGATTAAAGTACAAAATAATCCAGATCGTATCGAATTATTTGATAAACTGTGTACGAAAATGGAAAAGCTAAATTATTGGTATGTCAAGCGTAACAAATTAATTCATGCTGCCAAAGGAATTTCTAAGGAACGAATGCAAGCTGTTCTTCATGAAGATCGCAAAAGATTGAGGCAGCCTATTCTGAGGGAAGATTGGTTCGATCCTCAAATTAGACAGTCAATTGAAGATGCTGCCGATCCGCCACAAACAATTCTGTCCGTGATGTCTGAAATTTGCGTTCAGACCCAAAAGTTAATGCAAACAACATTTCCTCCTTCGATATACCCAGAACATTCTGATTATCTCGATTCCTTCGCAGAACCCCACTATCTCTATTCTGATATTCGCCGATGGGTCATTGAAATGCTCGATCGCGATCGCTAACCTTCCCCAATTTTTGAAGCCAGCGAGATCGCACAAAAATAACCCCGATTCCTTTGGCAGGATCGGGATGCGCTGTTTTTATCGCCTTCTTTAATCCTCATCGTGTTTTTCGTTGGCCACCTCTACCACCAGCCACGCAATTGCGTTGAAGGTGGTGGTGATGGCAGGATGGGCGGTGAGTCCGGCAATGGCGCAGGCGGTAATGGCGACGGCTTTGATGCCGATGCTGCGGGTGCAGTATTGTCCGGCAGTGGCTTTGGCTCGGTTGATGGCAGTGCGGAGTCTTTGCATTGGCAGCCTCTTAGGAATGCGACAAATAATCTGCATTGCCTTGGCTGTTTTCTTATTTTTTACTTTAGCACGGAATTTGGAGTGGCTAGTGAGCTTTTCGATGAGTTCGTGCGACTGACCGGAATTTTTTGATTTCTGTCGGGAATTGGAGTTTAGAGAAGCCGTTAGAACTAGCGCGGGGTGCGGTTGTGAACTGCACCCTTTTTGGTTTCCATTTTCTAATTCGACTTCAAAGAAGCCATTGAGACCCATTCAAATAAGGCTAAATGACATGAAACTCAGTTTCCATTAATTCGACTTCAGAGAAGCCATTGAGACATGGCGAAGCTGTTGGCAACACGGATTTTACGGGGTTTCCATTAATTCGACTTCAGAGAAGCCATTGAGACTGGGTGAAGACAAGCGATAATCACCGCTATTTGGGGTTTCCATTAATTCGACTTCAGAGAAGCCATTGAGACTCAGAAAGCGATAAATAGTCTTCAGTCTCAAGGGTTTCCATTAATTCGACTTCAGAGAAGCCATTGAGACGCTGGTGCTGCTTTTACCGTAGGAGCGATTGGCGTGTTTCCATTAATTCGACTTCAGAGAAGCCATTGAGACCCCAAGCAGCGAAAATGGGCTAATTCAATTGCGGTTTCCATTAATTCGACTTCAGAGAAGCCATTGAGACTCAACAGTTTGCAAGGGCTTCTTTTGGAAACTGCACGTTTCCATTAATTCGACTTCAGAGAAGCCATTGAGACCTGAATCAGAAGTGTATAAGAAAGTCTTTCTTGGTTTCCATTAATTCGACTTCAGAGAAGCCATTGAGACAAGATGAGAGTAACGGTGAGGCTATTGGTAATGTTGTTTCCATTAATTCGACTTCAGAGAAGCCATTGAGACGATCATTGCGGATCATTCCGCATGAAATACGAGGTTTCCATTAATTCGACTTCAGAGAAGCCATTGAGACGTATCGTAGACGTTAAGGTAGGGTAAATCGTGGGTTTCCATTAATTCGACTTCAGAGAAGCCATTGAGACAAGTAGTTTCTTCCTCTCAGTGACCAATGGAAACGTTTCCATTAATTCGACTTCAGAGAAGCCATTGAGACCTCTGAGGTTCGTCCTCTTGAACTATTCGAGCCGGTTTCCATTAATTCGACTTCAGAGAAGCCATTGAGACACTATTTGCATCATTTTATTAATTTTCTACCATTGGTTTCCATTAATTCGACTTCAGAGAAGCCATTGAGACACGAAGTCATCGTGCAGGCTACGGGCGCAAGTCCAGAGTTTCCATTAATTCGACTTCAGAGAAGCCATTGAGACAATTTCTGCCTTTACATCGAGTGGTAAAAGCAGGTTTCCATTAATTCGACTTCAGAGAAGCCATTGAGACCGCGTTTTACCCGCGCGATCGCAGCAAATCAGTGTTTCCATTAATTCGACTTCAGAGAAGCCATTGAGACCCCGAATTTGAGTCTCTAAGCCGACTCCCCAAGCGTTTCCATTAATTCGACTTCAGAGAAGCCATTGAGACAAAGCCTAAAAAAGTTTTTGTCGGGGACATGACCGTTTCCATTAATTCGACTTCAGAGAAGCCATTGAGACCGGCAAAGTTAAGCGATCGCGTCCTTTGAATCGGTTTCCATTAATTCGACTTCAGAGAAGCCATTGAGACGGATGCGATCGCCGATGGTCGTTGCTTGGGGGAAATGTTTCCATTAATTCGACTTCAGAGAAGCCATTGAGACCCCGTTAGCCTAGGTTCGCCAGCCAGTGTACTGGTTTCCATTAATTCGACTTCAGAGAAGCCATTGAGACTTTGAAAAATAATTAATATTAACCTCAATTGGTGAGTTTCCATTAATTCGACTTCAGAGAAGCCATTGAGACGTGATCCTCATCTTTGTATAAATACAGTTAGGGGTTTCCATTAATTCGACTTCAGAGAAGCCATTGAGACGTTTAGCTCAATTAGGAGAACAATGTTAACTGGCAAGTTTCCATTAATTCGACTTCAGAGAAGCCATTGAGACGAGCTAGAAAAATTTGGAGTGCATCCGGCGGTTTCCATTAATTCGACTTCAGAGAAGCCATTGAGACAATATTACTAAGGCGATCGGGGAGTACCTCAATGTTTCCATTAATTCGACTTCAGAGAAGCCATTGAGACAATTTAGAAGTGAATACAGAGTTAAAATTATCAGTTTCCATTAATTCGACTTCAGAGAAGCCATTGAGACGTAAAAGCAGCACCAGCAACAGATACCAACTTCCCAAGTTTCCATTAATTCGACTTCAGAGAAGCCATTGAGACTTGTTTAGAAGAACATAGATTCTATGATTTCTATGGTTTCCATTAATTCGACTTCAGAGAAGCCATTGAGACATGTCGATCGGATCGCTGGAAACTTCACTTTTAGCGGGTTTCCATTAATTCGACTTCAGAGAAGCCATTGAGACCTCTCTGGTCGAGCATTGTCCGGGCGATCGTGCGGGTTTCCATTAATTCGACTTCAGAGAAGCCATTGAGACCCTGGATCTGTACTGGAGTCTATAGGGTTGTCTGGTTTCCATTAATTCGACTTCAGAGAAGCCATTGAGACTGCCCTCTGCTCAAACGCCGAATTGACCGGAGTTTGAAGAGGCATTTCCGGATACCCCCCAATTGTAGCGTAATATCGAACTCAAAAAGCAACTTTTTTCCCCGTCAAAATCCCCGAAACCCTTGCTATGTAAGAGTCCGGCTACCGATTTTTTTGAGAAATCGCCAGAACCAAGACGGGATAAGGGATGTAGCGATTTTTTTGCATACCTCAATTTTGAGACCCCCCGGTTGCCGGAAAATAGCGGTCGCAAACCATAATATTTTGATATTACGCGATCGCATCCAGACCAGAATGCGATCGCGAGCTACTACTACGGACAGCAGTATTGGTTGCCCTTCGCATCCGTGCAGGTAGTGCAGTTGGAAAGGGTCGCGGCGCGGGCGGTGTTGTGGGTGGGTAGGTTGACTGCGCCGAGGAGGAGCAGCAGGACGACGGCAAGGCTGGCAGGCTTGGGCATGGGCTGTTTCTCCTTGGGTGAACTCGCCACATATCACCGGAGTTCTGGAGAATTTACGCTTGCTGTATTTGCCGCGCCGTCCTGTTTATAGCGCTACGCGCTGGGGAGTAGGGAGTAGTTTTTTTTAGTCATGTCCTCATCGATGTGTCTGTCATGTTCTTAATATAGCTGTAATTTCAATCGAAACAATAACCCTCGTGCGAATGACACTTTTTCCTGATTCAGCAAGGTTTTTGCACTATTTACTATTGCCTACTCCCTCAACAATCTCCTTACCCATCTCGGCAATCTTTGCTTGCAGTGCATCCGGCTGGACAACCTTAAGATGACCCCCGAAACCCAGAATCCAGCGTTGTAGTTCGATATTGTCAAGGCTCCAAACGGGCAACGTCACCTGCAAGCGATGGGGAAATGTCGGATCCTTGGTATCTTTGAGACAGAATAGTTTGGCATCAAGGCTCGATTGAGAGCGTCCGGGTGGCTTTGAGAGTTTCAACTGCTTGCGAGGAAAGCGTTGAGTCCCTTCGGCAATAAAGCGGTATTTATCAGATGTTACCCACAATTCCACTGTCGTGACGGCATCTTTGTTCTTTTGCAAGAACTTTCGTTGGATTTCGGGGTCGCGTCCCAAATACAGCCCTGCACTGGCATCGTAAAGCTGATGGAGCTTATCGAGGGCGCGGTATTGTTCGTCAAGGTTGCGATGGCGATGTTGTGCGTAACCGAGACATAAGCGATCCAAGCGTTCAAAGCGCAATAAGCCTTTTTGTTTCTCCCATGCTTCCTCGAAACCCAAGTACCATGCAATGCGGTGAAACACTAATTGCAATGGATACGCGAGAAAATGTCGTGCTGTATCGCTCTCGAACGCGCCGTTCCCTGGTAGGCGTTGAAACTCCAATAATTCCCCTGTGAGAATCGCATTTTCAATGGTTTCTGGCTGTCGTGCGAGGGAAGACCCCGGCAGGCGATCGCGATCGACAATGGATTTGGTACCCAGCATTCTGAGGGGATACTTCGTGTCCTCGTGCAGTAAATGACTCGATTGCAAGCGATATTCTACGAGGTCGAACAATGCCGTAATTTCGGGATCGTCGGCATGAGGGGCGAGACTTTGCAGGGCATTATAGATGCGGTTGAGTTCGCTGGCATTGAAGACCCCCGTACCCAGATAATAACCGCGACGGTAAGGTTTGCGATCGAGAAGGCCGTAAGGTTTAAGGATGCGTTCGATATCTTTTTGCAGGGTTTCGATCGCACCCTTGGGAATGTAAACTCCGGCTTGTTGCATCGCCTCGAGCAACGCCTCCTGCACGCTTTTGCCAGCTTCACGTTCAAAAGGATGCCGCGCGATAAAGCGAATCGTCTCCATGACTCGTAAGAAAACATCGCGATCCGAGTAAGCATGAGCGATCGCATTATTTCTCGGCATTTTCTCTAATTGCCATTGTTCCTCGGCATTGCCGGCAATGATGCCATTGGCTTGCAACCATGCTAAATCTTTGGCCATCGCCTCGGGTTTTCCATAAAGTTTGCCCCATTTTTGTTCCATGACTTTGCAGAGTGCTTCGGGAGGATCCAGCATTTCCTCATTTTCCTTGGCATTATCGAGGAGCAAAACAATTAAACGCAGCAGGCGATCGCAGTCAAGTAAGTGAGAATAAGCGTGCCATTGATAATTGGCGGTGCGATGCCAGTGCTGTTGTTGGGACTTGGTAATACTGGCGAGTTTTCCTTGAATCCATTGTTCGTCGGCATTGGCATTGACTTTGCTCACCATTGCAAACCCTTCGGCAACGATAGGCGGAAATTGTTTTAAGGCGATTGCCATCTCGTCAATGACGTTTACCGGAACGCGACGCACTCTATCCCGATTGCGCTGCTTGCAGGTTTTAATGGGAGTATCGAGACACCATGCCAGCCATTCCAGTTCTAAATCCTGCAAGGAATGCAGCCAATTGAGACGCTGATGTCGTTTGATATTGGTGGCATCGTAAATGATGGTTTTGCCGTTGGCAACGGCTGCTCTGATTTGGCGAAACACCTTGGCTTCGATGTCGCTCCAGTTGCCTTGGATGGTTTCCTCGCCATATAATGTTTCGCGAATGCTGTCGGTGGAAACAATGATGGCATTGGGAATAACGGTGGCGAGAACACCTGTGAAGGTGCTTTTGCCGCTTGCAGGAATGCCGATGAGGAAGTGGTGCATGGTGAGGGAGTCGGAGTTGTGGAACTTCTAGAATATAGCGGCGATCGCAAAATGGAGAAGTTTTGCTGCGAACGACTGAGGACAAGCTGGGAATCTGGATACCCAGATTTTTTCTGAATGCGGCAAGCCTCTCGAAATCCGTAGAAATCGAGAGGTTTGCCTTAGCGTGCGAATGGGTTTCGCGTTGTTTCCATTAATTCGACTTCGCAGAAGCCGAAGCGCTTGATTCGCGCTCTTTCCTCACCATAAACTCGATGAAATTGGCAAGACAGAGCGGCGCGACCTTGACAGAATAGCTATTCTTTGCACTTCAATTGCACTTTGAATTCGGCAGGCAACTCATCCCATTGCTCCCACAGCAAATCCATGAAAGCCAGATGCCGCAAATCATTGGCGGTCGGACGACGGTAGCGCTGCCCGCGAGCGAACCAGCAGCGCACGGTAGAACCAGAACGATTGCAGATTTCGGCAATTTGCTCGTAAGTGACGTTCCACTTTGCATAGAAGGCTTGCGGAGTCATGCCGAGTTCGCACTGGCAATAGCGAGAGAGTAATGCCAGTTCTCGTGAAGTGAGGGGCTTTGGCTTACTCATCATACCAGCGCTCCAAGTCGCATTCCCAGCCCGCATCGATACTGCACCATCTTGCTGAGGAAGAATCGGGGTCGAGCAGGACAATGTAGCACCAACTCCAGCGCGATCGCTCGGGCATATAACCGTAGAAGCGACCGAGAACGATGCCGAAATCTGGCGGTACGAGGTCATCCAAGGGAATCCAGCGCACCGCCATGCCAAAGGGAAACTCGGGGGGTGCGGCATCGAGGACGAAGGCAGGTGAATCGGCAGGTAGGGGCAGGCAACGGGCTACGGTGAGAATTTTATCGATTTCCTCCGCTTTCTTGTTATTCAAAGCATGGCAGTAGGGCGCGAGGGTTTCCGGGTGCAGGAGGTTAACCAGATGTTTGACGAGTAATGCGGCGAGAGTGGGAATATTATCCGGGTCGCAGTCGCCTCGGGTCAATTCTTCGAGATGTTGCAGGATAACGGTAATATTAAAATCCTGCATGGCTTTCCAGTAGCCAGGGGGTTCGGAGCGCAGATAATTTTTCATGGGGGGATAAGGGAGTAGGGAGTAGGGGGGATTCAGGGTAAAGAAGAAGGAACAATAAAAGCTCAGAAAAATGAGGAACGGGGTGGAAACAAAAAACCAATGATTCTCTCTCTACTTTCTTCCCTCCACATCGATTTCCCATGCCATATCAAACGGACAGAGCATTGCACCGGGTGCGTCGGCATCGAGCCAGATCGGGTAGCACCACTGCCAAGAACGCAAGTGCGCGGCGTAACACCAAAAGCGACCGATGACCTTGCCCGTATCCGGGTTGTCGTCGGCAAACAAGGGAATCCATTGAACCGACTGAGCGATCGCGTACTTCGGCTTGGGGATATTGGGAATGCAGGGCAAGTTAATATGCCAGTCGGGAATCGTGCCGTTTTGCCAGTGAGACAAACAGTGACGAATCAATTCTTCTTCGAGATATTGCGTCAGGCTCGTCACCCACGACAGAATGGTTTCAATGTCATCGGCGTATAAAGAAGCAGGCAAGGCATTCAACAGTTCGTTGATGCAGTTGTTTTCGAGAAGCGAGAGAAAATGCGGGTCAAACATGGGTTTTTGAGGAAGTAGAAGAAAAGAAGAAAAGAAATGCTGAAGAGAGAAGTTGTTACAAATTTTCAAATTCCATACAGAAATTCAAAATGTAATTACGTTTGCAAAAGCCTACTTTGTCAATAAAACCTCTCTCTAGCGAGTCAATGAGAATTCAGTGCTTTCACCTCAACGCGGCGAGGTTTGGTATAATGCCAGTAGAACCGCAGCGCCATCGATGCCGAAGAACTCCAAAGGGAAATCTCGGATGAGTAAGAATGAATGTAGATGCGATGGGTTCTCAAGCTGGGATACTTTGCCCCGCAACATTGCAGCTTGTCGAAAGCCTTTGCGTACTTGCGTTGGGTTTTCTCGGGTAAGGCGCTGAGTTGTTTGGTTGCTTTTGCAGACAAGGACAAAGAAACAATTTCCATATAGAAATTGAAATTTTGAGAACCTTAGAGAATCACCGCGCCGTCGCCGATGGCAAAATCTGCTTGCACTCCAAGAATGATGGCGTTGTTGCGACATTGTACTGACAAGGGATAGAACCGCAGTTGGTCGCTCTTGCCATCAATGAGCTTTTTGAGTTTGCCTTGGAGCTTGCGGAATTGCGGTGGGGTTAGCGTTGCCTCGAAGACGGATTTCTGGATGCGAATGCCGTAAGCTTCGAGCAAGCTGGATACTTTGCGGCGGCGGCGATTATCGGTAATGTCGTAGCAGATGAGATAAATCACGGCTATTTCCACAGAAAAGGACGGTATTCGAGGGTTTCGCTAATGGCTCGAACGTACTCGCTTACCTGCCATGCCAATGCTTCTCGCAATGTTGTCTTGCCGATGTAGGGATGAGGAATTGCCGAAGCCATGAAGTTTTCCCAGCGCTCGATGAAGGCCGCGCAATCCTCGACAATGACAGCATTGGCGATAAGCCATGTTTCCACCACAGGGCGGAATTGTTCCATCAGGTCGCAAGGAAGGGGCTGGTGGTTTTGGCAGTGCTTGTGGAATGTGCCGATTTCTGCCGAACAGCCTTCTTGGTGCAGCAGTGCTGACAGTTCGCGGGACAGCAGGGTGAAGGCAAGGGAACGAGAGGAGGCAAAGCCATCGAGAGAACCCAAAGCCGATGCAATCGCGCGATGGTAGCGGCGTTGTACCTCGGCGTGCCATGCTTGCAATGCGTTCCAATGGCTCAGTGCGGGCAACATTTCTAATGCTTTTTCGAGACGCTGAATACACGACTTGCTGGCATCGGTATCGTGTAGCAATTGGGTGGCGTTGTACCATCGTCCCCGCAATAGGGACTGGGTGAAGGTCAGACAGAACTCGCGATCGCGATTGCGTTCTTGTTGTAAGTCCGAGTAAATGGGGGTCTCGTTGAGGGTGCTTTGGGCTGCGATGCTGCCGTTGTCGCCGATAAAACTACAGGGAATGCGATAGCGACGGATGGCACGTTGGGCGCTGCATCCGATGGTGCAGCCTGCAAACATCACGACTTGCAGGGTTTCGCGGATGGGCTGGCGATGGGCGATGGTGTCGTCATGAATGAGAGCAAAGTCGCGGGTATCGGCTTCTAAGTGTGTTCCCGGTTGGGCGAGGTAAATGGTTTTCATTCGATGAAATAATCTGAACTAAGACCATTGCACCAAACGCTCCTTTTGCCATAGATGCGTCTGAAAACTGAAATTTATTTTGATTTTGTGGTGTAAAACATTGCCTTCGGACTGAAAAAAGTGAAAATCGAAGGCAATGTTTAGCCCCATCTTGCATTTGCTTTGTTGGAGGTGTTGAACTCTGGTGATGAATATGCGTCCTCCTCCTCCCCCCAGTCAGCATTCCCTTGCGTCTTGCGCCGATGCGAGGTCTGACCGTTCCCTACTTCCTTCCCTACTCTCCTCATGGCAACAAGTCCGCGCTCGTACCAAAGCTGCCGGGATCGACGGCATGACTGTGGAGTTATTTGCAGGCATTGTCAGCGAAGAACTCAAACGCCTTGCGGTGCAATTACAACGGGATGTCTATTCTCCCTTTCCCGCCTTGGGCTTTCAAGTTGCCAAGAAAAGCGGTGGTCATCGTCTGGTCGGCATTCCCACTGTCAAAGATCGCATCGTGCAGCGTTTTTTGTTGCGCTTGCTGTATCCCGCATTGGAAGAAACCTTTACCGATTGTTCCTTTGCTTACCGACCGGGCTTGGGAGTGCGTCACGCCATCGAACGAGTGGCGGAGGTTTACTCCTCGACTCGATGGGTTCTCAAAGCCGATATCTCGCGGTTTTTCGATAGTTTGTGCCGAACGTTGCTCTTGGCGCACTTGGAAAAGCTCGGTACGGATTCTCAGGTGGTGCGTTGGGTGAAAGGACAGTTGGAGTCCGGCGTGATGTTGCGAGGAATGCCCGTGCCGAACTATCGCGGCGTGTTGCAAGGCGGCATCCTCTCGGGGGCTTTGGCGAATCTGTACCTCAGTGAGTTTGATCGGCGTTGCCTTGATGCGGGAGCTTACCTGACCCGCTACGGTGATGATTTTATTATTGTGACTGGAGGACTCACTGAAGCCACGCGGTTTCTTCATCGCATTGAGGAATGGCTGTCGCAATTGTATCTTTCCCTGCAACCCGAGAAGACCCAGATTTTTGCGCCGAATGACGAGTTTGTATTCTTGGGCTATCGCTTTGGCATGGGAGAGATTACACCCCCCGAACGCAAAATACCGCAACCCAAAGAACGTAAATCCGTGCCGCTCTCGTCGCGACCCAAGGCTTGCGCGATTGTTACGCCGAATGCGCCGAAACAACAAAAACCCACAAAATATTTGGACTCATGGAGAGATGGCATGACCACACTTTATATTACCGAACAAGGGGCTTACGTCAAGGTGAAGCACCGTCAGTTCCAAGTCTTGCGGAATGGTGAGGTGAAGGTTTCCGTTCCTGTTAATGCAGTGGATTATATTATCTTATTTGGGTGTTGTAATTTGTCTCATGGCGCTGTTAGTTTGGCCTTACGCCGTCGCATTCCTGTTTTGTTTTTGTCCTATCAAGGACGCTACTTCGGGCGCTTGCAAACCGATGGCATGACAAGGGTGGATTATCTGACGCGACAAGTTCATTGTTCCGAGGATTTTGAATTTGTTTTGCGACAGGCTAAGGCGATTGTTTTTGCGAAGTTACACAATTATCGGATTTTGTTGCGGCGGTTGAATCGAGAGCGAAAAATTCCAGAAGTTATCGAGGCTATTGACGCTTTGGGAGTAGCTTTGGACAAAATTGATAGCGTGGAATTCCTCGAATCGCTTTTGGGTCACGAGGGCAATGGCTCTCGGATTTATTTTCAGGCATTGGGAATATTAGTCAAAGAACCTTTTGCTTTTGAGAAACGCACCCGCCGACCGCCGACCGATCCGGTGAATAGCCTGCTGAGTTTGGGTTATACGTTGCTGCATCAGAATTTGCACTCGCTGATTTTGGCAGTGGGATTGCACTCCCATTTTGGCAACCTCCATGTACCTCGGGACAATCATCCTGCGTTGGTTTCCGATCTCATTGAGGAATTTCGCGCTCCTGTGGTGGATTCGTTTGTAATGTATCTTGTGAACTCTGGTATTTTTACATTGGATGATTTTACACCTCCCGATAATCGGGGTGGGGTCTATCTCCAGCCTGGTGTTCTCAAAGTTTATCTCAAGCATTGGCAAGATAAACTTTCGTTAGAAACAACCCACCCCCATACTGGGCAGAAAGTCAGTTATTATCGCTGTTTTGAACTTCAGGTTTGGGAGTATATTTCCTGTTTGATGGAGGAACGAGAAATTTATCGACCGATGCTTAAAAAAATGTAAGAAAAATACACTGTTGTGGGGGTTGAAGAATCGCTGTAACCTGCATTCTTTCGTTAACCCCCACAAAGCTCAGTCATAGCAAGAGTTACAGGAGTTTTCCTCAAGGCTCTATTGCGAATTGGCCTCAATTATTTTGGGTTTGACTTGACCCCCACAAAATCGGCTGCTAGAATACAGTCACAGTAAGGGTTTCATTTGGAGTCCCTTATGGCTTCTTATGAAGTCGAATTAATGGAAACTCAGCAGAGTACTTAGACAGAATTTGCGAGAATTCTTATGGCTTCTTATGAAGTCGAATTAATGGAAACATATTCTGAAATTGGGTAAAGACCCCTTGTGTCTATTACCTTATGGCTTCTTATGAAGTCGAATTAATGGAAACAAGCTATTGCTTTGGTACACCTCTCGATTATGTTCTGCAACTTATGGCTTCTTATGAAGTCGAATTAATGGAAACATGGAGAAGGCAATCCAAGTGCCTACCTTGAGGTCTTATGGCTTCTTATGAAGTCGAATTAATGGAAACTAGCAAGTGCCGCTTCAATAGCATCAATTTTCACAGCTTATGGCTTCTTATGAAGTCGAATTAATGGAAACTGGGATAACTCAATAGAGAAATGCAGCATATTGTTGCAATGCTTATGGCTTCTTATGAAGTCGAATTAATGGAAACAATCAGCAGCTGCTGCAGCATTCGAGACAAAGTCAGGCTTATGGCTTCTTATGAAGTCGAATTAATGGAAACCCGTTGGCAACGGGGGTTGCTGGATCGGTGAAATCTCTTATGGCTTCTTATGAAGTCGAATTAATGGAAACGATTTGAAACCTTCGTCACCTGCACCTGAACGCTTATGGCTTCTTATGAAGTCGAATTAATGGAAACCCAATGGCGAAAGCTTTCGTTTCGACTAAGATAGCATCTTATGGCTTCTTATGAAGTCGAATTAATGGAAACAAAGAGTTTTAGTTAGCGCTTTTCGTTTTCGGCTGGAACTTATGGCTTCTTATGAAGTCGAATTAATGGAAACAACATTATAAGTTTGAAACTCATCATTTTGTGCAACTTATGGCTTCTTATGAAGTCGAATTAATGGAAACATGTCCCCACCAGCGACTGTGCCAGTGGTGGTAATACTTATGGCTTCTTATGAAGTCGAATTAATGGAAACCGGATGAGTTCGACGTTTGTAAAGGTTCCTCCGTTGCTTATGGCTTCTTATGAAGTCGAATTAATGGAAACAATGAAATATCGCTATTGGTAAAAGGGATTGGGATACGAACTTATGGCTTCTTATGAAGTCGAATTAATGGAAACGATTGGTGGGATCCAATGGATTACTATACCCACTGCTTATGGCTTCTTATGAAGTCGAATTAATGGAAACTCGAGGAAAGGGGGACGACAACCTGCGCCTTTACTTATGGCTTCTTATGAAGTCGAATTAATGGAAACCATACCAAATGAAAACCACTACCATATTGACAGGATCTTCTTATGGCTTCTTATGAAGTCGAATTAATGGAAACCTGCTGGAACTCGGGAGAGTCAACGCTGGAGCTGCTTATGGCTTCTTATGAAGTCGAATTAATGGAAACTTTTCGATAAACGTCCAGATAATACCTTTACCTTTAGCTTATGGCTTCTTATGAAGTCGAATTAATGGAAACTGGTTGTTGGGGTCAAGGGAAGCAGCGGCAGGAGCACTTATGGCTTCTTATGAAGTCGAATTAATGGAAACTTGCTCCGACGGTGTCATCGATATTAACATCCACTTATGGCTTCTTATGAAGTCGAATTAATGGAAACTAATCTGGTTGCTAAAAGCGAACCAGACCCCCCAGTACAACTTATGGCTTCTTATGAAGTCGAATTAATGGAAACCCGTGGTGCTGCGCACTTCGCGGACGCTAGGGCTTATGGCTTCTTATGAAGTCGAATTAATGGAAACACCAGATAACCAGAACAACACCACCAACGAAAACAAACTTATGGCTTCTTATGAAGTCGAATTAATGGAAATGATACCAGAGGTATTCATGCTAGGGTCGTACTCGGTTGCTTATGGCTTCTTATGAAGTCGAATTAATGGAAACATTAATGAAAAAGTTGTAATTGTCGCCTGTGTCCTTCTTATGGCTTCTTATGAAGTCGAATTAATGGAAACTCCTTGACCCGAATGCCAGTGGATAACTGGCAGTTCTTACGGCTTCTTATGAAGTCGAATTAATGGAAACTGCCAACGCCTTTCCAACTGTGGAAGGGATACCAGAAACGCTTATGGCTTCTTATGAAGTCGAATTAATGGAAACGTTGCGATGACTCCGCCACTTTTAGCTGAAATTTCCTTATGGCTTCTTATGAAGTCGAATTAATGGAAACGTGATACTGAGCAGTTGCGTTTCCGTGAGCAAATCTTATGGCTTCTTATGAAGTCGAATTAATGGAAACTTTTGTTCGGTATCGAAAACGCCCTTTTCACGTCTTATGGCTTCTTATGAAGTCGAATTAATGGAAACTCCAGACTTCTTCAAAATAAGATTTAAGATTACACACTTCTTATGGCTTCTTATGAAGTCGAATTAATGGAAACCGTATAAAGTGCACTCAGATCGCCAGCGGAATTTGCGCTTATGGCTTCTTATGAAGTCGAATTAATGGAAACGGTTGTAGTCCGACCGGCATCGGTATGGCTCCAAACGAGACTTATGGCTTCTTATGAAGTCGAATTAATGGAAACCAGAATGTGGCAAAGGCCTGCACTGTGTCGTTCAGCTTATGGCTTCTTATGAAGTCGAATTAATGGAAACCCCACAACGAACCCCAAATCCTCAACTTCGTGAGGCTTATGGCTTCTTATGAAGTCGAATTAATGGAAACAACAAAAGCAGTTTTTCTGTAACAAAAGTCAAAACTGCTTTTCTGTTTTAACCTATTATCTAATTTTAATAATCCAGTATTTGTTGTCGAAGGTCTTGACATTCATCCGCCAGAGAAAGGTCTAATTTTTTAGCTAAAGTATAGGCACGATCGCAATAGTTTAGAGCAGATTCATTGTCATTTAATCGCCAATAAGTTACCGATAAATCTGCAAGGGTTTGAGCCTCTTCACTTCGGCTTTCCACATCTTGGAAAATTATGAGTGCTGTCTGTAATGCGTCCAGTGCCTTAGCAAATTGGGATTTCTCCAAGAAAACAATTCCTAAAGAATGTAAAGCTGCACCCTCTCCTCTGCGATCGCCAATTTGTTGTGAAAGCGCTAAATGTTTTTGAGCATAATGAGCAGAGAGATCGTAATCTTCTAATGTCTCGTAAAGATCGGCTAAATTCCCCATAGCATAGGCTTCCTCACGCAAATCTCCGATTCCACGAGCGATGGTAATTTGTTTTTCGTGAACCTCAAGAGCCTGTTGAAAATCCCCCGTAGCACAATAAATCATGCCTAACAAGTTTAAGGCTTCAGCTTCCCCCGAAGAATGTCCAATTTCTTGAACCAGTGCTAATGCTTGTTTGCCCAATTTGAATCCTCGTTCATAATCTTCTAAAATGTAATAGTCTCTGCCTAGACTGATTAAAGTTGTTGCTTCTCCTTTGCGATCGCCCAAAGTTTGGAATAAGCTCAAACTCTTCTCATTACAATCTAGTGACTCTTTATTTCGATCTAAATTATAATAACTCATCGCTAGATTTGATAAGATTCTCGCTTTGAGAACGAGATACTCAGTTTTCAAATCGCAAAGTTTGATATCTTGATTGAGAGCTTCTTGATAGTATGCAACAGATTCGCGATACTTCCCTTGATAGTTTAAAACAAGTCCAAGGCACAGCAAACAGGTGATTTGCATCTCTGAATCATTAATGGTGTGGGATAAATCTAGTCCTTGTTGGTAGACTTTCCAAGCCTTTTCATATTCTCCGAGGTCGATATATCCATCCCCTATTACGATTAGACATTCTAAATCAACTTGAGGTGAAATTTTGTTTAATAATTGTTCGCCAAGGGAAATTTCTTTTTCATAATATCCCCAAATATCCAACTGTAATGTTAAGTGATTGTCATCAAAACTTTCCAGAGGCAAAAACATAATTTTATAAGCTAAATCCCAATCGCTTACGGCACAAAGATGATGAAACGATTCGAGATATCGTGTCACTTTATCGAGATTTTGAGCATTAGCATGGGGTTGATTTTCAGCCGTCAAAAAATAGTGAACTGCCGTGTAGCTGGCAAGATGTTCAAAAGGGATATCATCTAATTTTATCCCTAACGCTTGAAATAATAATTCACCCGATGCTTTCCAATTCTTGATCATGTTCATAAAATTTTAATTCGGTTGATTTAGAGTAATTCTGCCTTTTCAATTTCCTTCCAAAGAGAGCGCAAAGAACCATAGCGATCGCGTAGTAAATTGATATAATTCAGCCAAGTTTGTTCATCACAAATTGCTTTGTACTCTTGAAGATAAAGTGCAGCTTGACGATAATAACGATGATGGCGCTTGTTAATTTCCTTCTCGATTGCGGCAGGGTAATCGGAAATAGCAATAGTTTTCTTATGGGTGAACGCTGTCTTTTTCTCCAACAACTTGAATATCGCATTTTGGGTCTGGCGATCGTCTAAGTTTGCTACAACGTCTTCTAATTGTTCTGAGTCGATCGCCAACAATACAGCCTCGACCCCATAAGCATATTCACCACCATCAATATTTCTTCGGTAGGCTTCAACAAGCGCACCGATCCAGAGTTGTTGCAGCGTTTTTGGAATGTCTGAATTGACCAAACACGCTTGTAAATCCATTACCCAAACGGATGAAAGAGCGCACAATTCACCGTTGGAATCTAGTGATTCGCGTTCCGCATCGTAACTTTGCGTAAGTTCTGAGAGTAGCAAACAGTATAGCGACCCAGCATAGAAAATATCGCCCACATCAAAACAACGTCGTGCTAATGCAATAAACGGCTGAAATCCCTCGACTATAGCACGAGCAGTAGGTAATTCGAGGGCAGCGTTGATGCGAGGGAGTAGAGAATCGGGAGTTGGTAATGGGGAATCAACAACCAGCGAAAGCAATATAAGTTCTTGCACGATCATTGCCTCAACCAGTTCGATGAGTTCGGTTTTGCTGTGTTTGGTCAGTGTTTCCTGCAAGGTCGGGACTTCTTGAAAAGATTCTGGTGTTCTACACCACATCAGCAACAACGCGACCCTATGCTTGCAGAGACCCCCGCGATCGTAAGGACAACTGCATTCAGTATTAGTAATTCCGGTATCATTGAAAGCAATGGTCACATTGTACAGTGCCGTCCCCACGCAATACCCCGAGAGAACGTTGCCCTGTCGCGTGGGCTGTAAAATCGTACCGCGACGGTAATAATCTTCCCCTCGGTCATAGCTATTGGCGGTGGCAAGGCGTTGGATTTTGGTTTCGCTGATAGAGAACATTTATTATTTCAATGATCGATGATCAATTATCAATGACTGATAGCAAGTTAACTGGACTGGGTGTATGCAATACGCCTCTACTATTCCCGACTCTTTATTCCCGATTCCCTACTCTCCATCTCGTCAACAAACTTCTGAAACCGCTCCAATGCTGAACTCCGCACTAAAGGATGTTGCCCCAATGTTCGATATTGATTCGTATTGATGCCTTCTTCGACTAAAAAGCGGTACTGGAGTTCTTCTAATGCTAAATCCTGTCGTTCTTCGTCACAGGGTTTTCCTTCCATTCTTGCTGTAAACGCTGCCAACTGCATCATCCAGCCCTTGACTTCCACTGGAATCCGATAGATGGCTGCGGTACAGAGTAGTAGATAAGCATCAGGATGTTGGGTTTGGAGGCGCTCGAACACATCTTGCAAGCGCTGTTGGTTCACCTCAAGCCGAACCTTGCGGGTGAGAACGTGCAGCTTCCATTCATCTTGAGCGCCTTCGACTTGACCCGCTTCTGCGGCAGCAAGGGCTTGTTCAACTTCCTTGATTTTGCGACCCACTTCATGCCAGTAGGCGGTGATACTACTGGCAAAGGATTCATGAATATCCCCAATTATGACCCGTAACATCAAAGGATGCCCTCGATAGGCTGCGCCCAAACGCAGTAAGATGTCCCGTTCTCTGGATCCGTCTTCTGTTTCGA
Organism: Spirulina sp. LEGE 11439; assembly: GCF_059821285.1. NCBI lineage: Bacteria > Bacillati > Cyanobacteriota > Cyanophyceae > Spirulinales > Spirulinaceae > Spirulina > Spirulina sp. LEGE 11439. Next base: position 42,309 of record NZ_JCAMRX010000007.1, on the reverse strand, counting down.
GTTCGGTCTGCTCGAATAATGCCAGTTGTTCGGGTTGGCTCAATCCTGTCAGGACACAACGATACCAACGTTGACGATAGCGTTCCTTCGTAATCTCAAGGGGTAACTCTTGGGAGGTGATGATGATGCGTCCGTGTAGGGTATTGGCACTGAGGATACCGTTGAAGAAGCGAACCCAGAGCGTATCTTTGAAGCGTCCGCCACTGTCTTCCCCGGTCGCGAGCAGCGTTTCCATTGAATCCATTAGCAACAGCACGTCATGATGGGCAAGGTAATCCAGCAAGCGATCGCAAAGTGCCTCGGGTCGGCGTTCATCTGGGGTGAGGGTCACGCCCCAAGTTTCCAGCCATTGTAAGGCAATACTGGTAAAGTCTCGGTCGTACTCACCATTCTCAAAGTTGGCACGTTGAAAATGTTGAGGGGCGAGGGTACCGTAACGTTGAGCAACAGTGCATTCAGCCAATGCCGTTTTGCCAATGCCCGTCAGCCCCAAAATCATCACCAGATAATGAGAATCCAATGCCGTTGACAGTTCGGTGACGAGACTCTCGCGACCAACCCAATCGCTATCGTAGGAAAGAAAAAGCGATGGAGTCGAATCTGGCGTTAATACATCTGAAGTTGGTGCTTTGGCGAGAGTCTGCTTATCCAAACCCAGTTTTTCACAGATATTCTCGAAGAATTTAGTGCGAATGGGCTTACTATTAAAAAAACGACTGGCAGTGGTTTCGGAGATACCGACATGGGCAGCTAAATCTCCCTGTGTCATAAAGCCATTGCGCTTGAGGGCATCTGTGGCGATTTTTTGGTGGGCTGGGTTGAGGGTGATGGAACGGGGCATGGGAGGGAGTAGGAAATTGGAGATTGGGGACAATCGGGAGTTTTCTTCATACTCTTCGACCTCCTTGATTTTTTGACCCTATCCTTCACTTTTCTTTATTTTTATTAATCCATGATTTCCTCCCTACTCCCTGCGGTTTCTTTGTTGAGTGATTTCGCTTCGTTCTTTTCTAACCTCTTGAGTTTCCCTCGTAATTCCCGAAAATTTGCCACTAAATCTGGTTTATATTGTCGCGCTAATTGACCACCGCGTTCCCAAGATTGCCATGCTTTCTCTCCCTCTCCCAAATAACTATAAGCATCTGCCAAATTGTAATAAGTTATCGCCATCTGCGACGGTTCGCCATGCTCTTGTTGCCATGCCAGCGCTGATAACAAATGCTCCAAGGCTCTCTCGTATTCTTCGGTGTTTAAATACGCATAACCCAAATAACCATGAGAACTTGCCGCCTCCTCTTCATCCCCTGATGCTTCTGCTAATTGCAACGCCATCGTCTCCCATGCCATCGCCGCATCCAGTTCGTTCAAGGCATCGCAGGCATAACTCAGTCCCTTGGTTGCCCCGAGCATTCCCATGCGATCGCCGATGTCCGAAGCCAAAACGAAATACTGCTGGAAATAATCCTTGCTGGCTTGATAATTCTCCAGTTGATACGCTGCCATGCCCAATCCCCGTAAAGCCTGACCTTCCAAAGAACGCTCGCCAAGAGATGTTGCTTTCTTGCGGCATTGTTCGTACCATGCCAGTGCCTCATCGAATTCGTAGAGATGCCAGTAAGTTTCTCCCAGCCCCTTGAGCGCGTCGCATTCTGCCACCGGATCTCGACATTCCTTGGCATACTCAAAGCCCTCTCGATGATAAGCGATCGCCTCCTCCGGTTGGTTCAAATTATTGCGAATGTCGCCGATGAGAACTAAAGTTCGCGCCAGCATGGAAGTATGATGCAATTCCCGCGAAAGTTCGAGGCATTGTTTGGCCAGTGCAAGCGCTTCATCCGGTTGCTGGTTCTCTTGGTCAGCATTCCCTTGCGTCTTTCGCCGACGCGGGGTCTGACCGCTTCGCAAGACATTCGCCAGATTGCCGAGGAACATGGCGCGGAGTTTGGGCGCTTTGGCGGTATCTGCGGCTTTCTCGATTGCCCGCAAGCCTTCGCGATAGTAGTCAGCCGCATTTTCTCCTCGTCCTCTACTTTTTTCGACATTTCCCAACCCCATTAGGGCAATCCAAATACCCGTGTTTTCTCTCGCTTCTCTTGCCAGTTCCAAATGCTTTTTGTGATATTCTTCGGCTTCATCGAGATTGCCCCGGCTGTCAGCGATGTTTCCCAAGCCGTTGTAGCAAACCATATCGCACTGAGCGTTGAATTTCCCCAGCAGCGCCCGATATAGCTTTTCCTGCTCTTCGTAGTATCCCCACAATCCCAAGCGATCGTGCAGTTCCTCGTCTATATTTGCCCCTTCATCTTTGTCTAATTCTACCGTCAAAACCTTTGCTGCCCGCCGCCAATCTGCCGCATCGCAAAGGTGATAAAATGATTGCAAATAGCGCCGCACTTGCTGAAGGGGCAAGGTATTATCGGGAGGTTCGCTTTCGCGGCATAAATAATATTCAATGGCGGTGTAGGTACTTAAATGCTCCCACGAGATTGCAGTAATGTCGATGTCAAGGCTGTTGTAGAGAGAACTGGAGATACTCATGGGAATTTTGAATTTCTATATGGAATTTGAAAATGTCGAAACGGGATGAAAAGCTGAAGAATTCGTCGCCGCGATAATTTGCCTGCTCTCATTTTGCAATTGTTCGGGTTGGCAAAACTCCACATCGTCCACCAGCAAAATCGAACCCGGCTTTGTTCCATCGATAAATCTCCGAACCGTCAGAGATTTATCGGCAATTTCCTCAGCTTTCCCAAAATACTCGCGGTAGCAGCGATCGCGACGGCTTTGGCATTTTTCTCGGTCATACCACGCTCGTTCCTCGGACAGGCGCAGAAGATGAACGCCAGACTTGAATTTCGATAGTATTTCTGTGTTACCTCGGGCTTTCAGAATATTATTGTTCCACTGACCCAATGCCATCCCGTCGAAAGCACAATTCGTCGAGAAAACCAATGTCCCCACGTCAAATTCTAAACAACACTCGAACTGCCCGTGCTTGGCGATGGCTCTTGCAAACTTCTTGTTCTTCCCCGCCTGCGAGAGGGCAAAGAGAAATTGCAGCAATGTGGATTTGCCGGAACCGTTGAGTCCCGTGATGAGTGTTGTTGGTGCAAAATCAATCTCGATATCTTTGAGGATACGAAAATTACCAACGAGCTTGAAGCATTTCAATTTCCATACAGAATGCGAAATCATGCCATGAACTTGAATAGCCTACCGATGCCAAATCCTACCAGAATCGCTGTTATGTTCGGCAACATATTTTGTTTGACATTGAGAAAAAAGGGAGAGAAGACGAATCCTAAGAACAAAAGTACGCCGCAAAAAACCAGTGCGAATAGAAGACTGCGAAGCCAGAAAGCTCCTGCAATTCCCAAGCCGAAACAGCCCAGCGTAACGGCGAGGTTGAGTAGATTCGCTATGTCAATAAATGGCTGCACGATTTCTTCAATGCTCATTGCTTTCTCCTTTAACTAAACACGGTTGAATCCAGCGCCACTCGCGATCTTTGCGTCCTTCGCCCGTTGCGACCCTGCGCCAATGCCCTCGCCGCCAATGGCTTCTGGGGCTGGCGTGATGACCGCCGCGAGCCAGAGATGATGTAGAACGAACGTAGTCGCGACCGATCCAAAGCGGCTCGAACTTTCTATATCCCTTGGCTTGCGGGGGTTTTCGTCGCAGTTTCTTGCCCGAAGCGGTTTCAATATCTTCAGGGTAAGTCTGTAGGTAAAGGATAGTTTGCAGAGCAATGGAATCGACATTCCTCAGAAAGGCTTGTTCGGGTTCGGGGTCGGTGTTGCGATCGTAGAAACCTGCTGTTGGTGCCATTTCCATCTTGCCACTTTGAGGCAATCCTTGTTCGTCGGGCAGCAAGCCAACGATACTGGCATAAGTCGCACCGCGTATCAGCGACATCCAACCCAGTTTGGTGTCAGCAGCGACGCTAGGATATTTGATGACCTTGCCGTCTAGAATCATTTCGGGAAAGCGATCGCCCTCGATAACGTGATGAAAACCCAGCCAAGCAATTTCAGTATTGTCGGGAGAGTGCAGACCCGGTTTAGTCGGTAGCATGATAATGCCCCTCGGTACGACGCGCTGCATTTCGTAGATGGCAGGAGGCAAGTCGCTGTGCAGGAAAGCCTCGAAGAGATTGCGCTCCAAATAGTACACCGGATATTCTTCTTGCTGAAAAAAACAAGCGATTTCGATGGCAGAGCGCGAGGCAAAATCCAGCGAGGAATAGGGTTTCACTCGAGTTGCTCCGAGGGCGATCGCCAAGCCCGATGCCACGAATTCCCAAGGGTAATAGCCGGAGTAATGCCTGTGCTTTTTTTTGAGAAAATGTACCAGCAAATCCGGCGATAGTTTCTTCGCCAGTTCCACGAGTTGTTTGTTGCTGGCAATTTTTTCTGTCATCGCACTGCGGCTGCTACGGAACTGCACTCGTGAATTGTCACCAATCGGTAATCGGCTTGAGTATTCCCAAACTTCACCACCTCAAATGTACTCGAAAAGAATCTGCGCCCGACTGGAATAAACGCCTCGTAGCGATGATCCAATCGTGTTTGTTGTCTCAAAATGCGCTTCACGTAGGCTAAAGCATCTTCTTCCCAATAGTTTCTCATGTTTAACTCAGTGGCGCGATCGGGAGTTAATGCCAGCATATTTGCCAATGCTAAATTGACCCACTCTTGATCGTCAGTTGCTAAGTTGACTAAGCTCATCGGTTTCTCTGAACTTTTCATGCGCTCCAAGATAGCCAGCGATCGCGCATCGAACTTCATGCCGCCGCCAAAGACCCATTGCGTTACTTCGCCTTCATCGAGCTTTTGTTCTTTCGATGCCATGACCAAGGGAACCCGAAACGGACGCGAACAACCGGGGAAGCGAATTTTCACTTCTTTGCAAAGACCTCCAAAGCCCACGAGGGAATTGGCGAGATTATCGGTGGCATTGTCAACCAGTGCCAATGCTTTAGCCCGCGATGGCGCTTCGATGACCAATGAAGTCCCGGCAAAAAATAAATTTAGCTCGGGCTGTCCGAGTTGTCTGGCAATGTTCTCGCAAAGTGCGTCAATGCTTGTTATTTTGCTTGTCATTGGCTTCCTCCTGATTTTCTTGCTCGTGCTGGTTGTCTTGGTTTCTTGGAAATAAGCGATCGCAAAGCTCCACGAGTTTTTCCTCTTCCATATCGAGATCGCGGGCGAGTCTGACGATTTCGCAATTCTTCGGCCTGCGTTCTTCTAGGAGTGCTTTGAGAAACGCCATGCCATTCAACCAAAATGAGATGGCCGTCTCGGCACCTTCGGATTGATTGCCGATCTCGAGTTCGATGCAGGCGATCCGAAATTGTTTCTCGAGTTCTTTGGGGAGGTAGACGGTTAAGCCTTTATAGTCTTCGCTTCGCTTTCGATCGACCACGTTAATTGAATGGTAAGGACGCAACATTTTGGTTGGACATGGCGAACTAAATTCGCCGTCCCCCAACCCTCATTTTACCGGACTGTCCGAATGTCCTTTAAAAAACTTTGTCCAGACTCTTGTAATGTCCAGACATTTGGACTATGATAAATCTCAAGGACGCAACACATCCTCTCGTGATTTCCCGACAACCGCGCTAGAAACGGTTGAGACGGCGAAATCACGATAAACGCGCGGGAAATGCGCGGGCGGTGCGGTGAAGCTGCATCGTCAAAACCTCGAAACCTTTGAAATCAAAGAACTTCAGCGAACTACAACGAAAACCGATGAAAACTCATGACCCAAGCAATAGTTAAAACACCGAAAAATCCCGTTGGGGATGGTCGGGGAAATCCCACATCCTCCGACAGCCATTCTGGGAAACCGGTTTCCCACATTAGAAGTTTGGTTTACCCGGTTCTTGCCGCAGATTGCGGGAATCGGCAAATAAAATACGGTCGAAATCCTCAGAAAATCAATGTAATCCCGGCATATTACAAGAGTCTTCTCGACTACGAAACGCCTTTTGTCAAGAGCGATGACAGTGATGGCAGTATTGTTATCGAATATTTGGATGGCAGCAATGAAGCATTGAAAGACCAGCGTTGGGTGGTGGGCAAATTAGCCCGCGAACTGAACGGCATCCCGACGTTTGAAGGTGAAAAGAGCGAAGTGTATGCCAGATTTGCCCTCGCTGCGGTGGATTGTCCCAGTCCTCGAAATCGGAGCAAAGCCATTCCCCTGCGAATCGAAGCGCTTAAAGTCTGCATTCCCGATATTCAAGATACCGAGAAAGTCGAGAGCATTCGGCAAGCCCTCGAAGGACGGCATCGGTATCGGCGCAATGGTGCTTTGATGAATCTCCAGATCGATCGTGTTCTCGTAGAAGCCGAGGGTCTCTCAGCGTTTCAGTGGCTTCAGGAGAATAAAGCCTTCAAATGGCGCGATCGAGTCAATGGCGTGATAGACGCTGGAGGCGGCAATGTAACTGCCATGTTATTTAGTTCGTCGGGGCATCCCATCTGGGACTCCAGAATTACCTTGGACGGTACGAAAGAACTGGCACAACTCATTGCCCGCGATCCAATCTTGATAGGCGCTGAAGCCAGTGGAGTGTCGCCAAGGATTGAGGTGATACTCGATGCGATCGCTGGAAACAAAAAATATCGCGGTGCCAGAAAGAACGTCTCCATTGCTAAAGCCTACAAAACGCATCTCGACGCATGGCTTGAAGACTTCAAGCGCAAATTAAATTCCAAGTGGAATGCGTTTTTCTCTGAGTTCGGTCAAGCTGCTGTCATTGGCGGGAGTGCGCCGTTATTGCAAGGCATTGCCGCGAAGAGCAAGGGCAGGATTTTTGTCGTCAAGAACAATCCCGCTACTATCACGGCACGAGGAATGCTGCTGGACACAAGCAATAACAAGAGCAATAACAAGAGCAATAACAAGAGCAATAACAAGAGCAATAACAAGAGCAATAAGGGAGGGAAGTAATGGCAAACGAAATTCGAGTCACGATTAGAAAAGGTTCGCCCTGCCATCAAAAACTGGAAGAGATCCGCCAAGCCGCAGGGTTTACCAATCCCACCGATGCAGTTGCGATGATGTTCTTCTTCTTTGGCAACCAAGCCTTGGCTATGGCTGAAACTGGCGTGCCGGTAGGAAATTCAGCAATGGCAACAACTTCTATTGCTTCTGTCACTGAAACATTTTCCCAAGAACCCGAAGAGTACGAAGAACCCGAAGAGTTTGGGGGGCTTTAATGATGGTTTTAACGCTAGGGATTATTGCAATGATTTTGGCTGGCTTGGTTTGCTGGTGCGGCTTTAGCAATCCCGTATCAGCCCAATGTTCCGAGCGGGGCGGCGACTGCGTGAGTTGTTCCGGTCGTTGTGCCATGTCTCACGCGCCGACAGGCTCTTAGGAGGTGCGACGTGAATCAAGAAATTCAAGATACTCCAGTTCCCCAAGCGCCTATTGCCATTCAAAATAGCATTCAAAGCGCTCTGATTCGGCACATTAGCAAACATTGTGCCAGACACCGCAATAATTATTTTTTCGGGGTTAGTGTCGTTTTTGTGCTGGCGATCGCGGGCAATTCGTTGAGTTTATTGATTGCGAGTTTGACTCCGGTGCAACAAGAGAACCAAGTGGCGGTGCAGTTGCCTGAAAAGCAAGAGCCAACCAGAGATGCGACATGGCTGGAAGACTCGGATTATTGTGCGGGAGATTTCAGGCTTTGCGATTTGCAATATTCGCTTTGGCTGCAATACCTGACCGAGTTGGTGCGGGGTCAAGAAGCGCAAAGGTATTCTGCCAGTGCCTCGCAGTTCGTGAGTTTGGAACGCGCCGAGAAGTGTTATGGCAAGCCCCTGCAAGTGTGTTTGCGAAGTTTTACCGATAGCCAACTCGATGCGCTGCAAAAAGCGCAAACTTTACCCGATAACCAGCGTAACGCCGAGATTCTGGCTATTCTCCAACAAGCCCTCGCACTCCAACAGGCACAAACGGGAGTGCCTCAAGCCCCTGCGATTCCGATTGATAGCTTGCAGGCAAGAGTTCTCGAAAAGCGCAAGAGCGACTTAGCGTTGCACTTTGGCAGCAACAATCCCAACGCGATCGCCAGAAATTCAAGAGGTCAAGGGTATCGGTGGGATGGCGACGAGGGAGAAGATTCCGAAAATTCTGGAGGCACGGAGTAATGACCAATACTTTGACTCCCAGAATCATCATCAAGGGTGCAATTATTCTCGGCTGTTTTGGGGGCGGCTGGTTTTTTGCCAGTGCCGCGCAATGGGAGACTCCCGCGCAGGACGAGCAAACTCTAGCTGCCACCGCCGAGAGTATTCAACAAGATAATCCTGCAATCTATGCCACCCGACAGCGCCATCCTTCCGCGCCGATGTTCGCGCTAATTTCCTTGGGATGCAATGCAGTTGGGGGAGCGGTATTGCTGTGGGTGTTGGGGGAGAATCTGGGGATTTTAGGGAATCGGCAACAGGGAATCGGGAATAGAAGTAACGGGATCTCGAATACTTCTTCGCCTCCAGTGTTGCAACAAGATTTGCAGAATATGATGGTAAATTCTGTGATAAATCCGGTTCAACCGCAGGTAGTGCAGAAGACCGTACAGCCATCGCAATTATTCGCTGACAACCAACAACCAACCGTTAACAACCAACTCATCCAACAACCTTCTCCGATTTCCCACGATTCCCGACTCACGATTCCCAATTCCCTCATTACCGATGCCGATATTATTTTCTTGAATTCTATCGCGGGCTTGCCTTATCGCGATCGCTTGCAATATCTGTGGGATTTTCTGCTTGCTAAGCATCCGTGGCTGATTCAACTGCTCGAGGCGACTCCAGTGATTATCTGGGGAGAGCAAAGATCTGGCAAATCTACCTTGGCAGATTGCGTGGCTCTCCTGCGAATGTTGTTAGTCGGGCATCGCGCTAGAGTATACGATCCCCACGCGCACTTAAATTCTTGGAGCGAATGTTTTTATATTGCTGCTCGGACTTACCCCGATATTGATAAAGGTATTAGTGAATATCGCCAGCGCTTGGCACTCAAAGCCAATGAAAAGACTGCGACCACGACAATTTGGGATGAGTTCACGCAATATAAGGAGAATTGCAACTCTCAAAAAACTGGAGACTTTGACTTTGTTAAAAGCGTATTATCGGAGTCCGACAAAAACGACGAATTTCCGATTTTGTTATCCCACGGCGACACCCTGACTTGCTTGGGCGGCACATCGGGAACCAGCAGCATGATCGATCGCGGCGGCGTGATGATTCAATGCTTTGCCCAGCGAGGTATAACGGGGCGTGCTATGCCATCGGGGAAGATACTGCTCAAGGGACTCGACAAAGACGAACGGGGTAAAAACATTGAAATGGCGTTGGCTTTACCCGAATGGCTGCGACCTCAGAATATTCTCGCGGTTTTCGGTGAGTTATTGGCAGATAGCGAACAAGCCAAAATAGCTGAGAATAACCAGAATAACAATCAAAATTCTGAATTTGCAGCGCCGCCCGTGTTGTTGGAGAAAGCTGAAGAATTAGAAGAATTCTCCGAACAAAGCAGCGAGCAAAGCAGCGAGCAAAGTAATATTATTTCGATTACCAATCGCGTTCAACTTTCACCGCAGCAACAAGTTATTCTCAAGTTCGCGCAGAAGCAACAAAAAGCTATTGCAGCCCGCGATATTATGCGGATTCAATATGCAATTTTAGCGGACTATTCTGCCGATGATATCCGCGAGATATTTCAAGAATTAGCAGGGTTGAATTTAGGTTGCTGTCGGGGCGAAGGGCAATCATTGACTTTCGTGCTAAAGCAGAGAGGACAACGTGCCTGATAGCGAATGTAAAGCCAGACAGGTTATCACGACCATTTCCCAACAACCCAGCCCGACAGAAATTCTCTCGCTATTTTTGGCGCTAAAGCTATCAAATAATTCGGGATAGCCCCTGGGAGTTCGAGTCTCTCTTAGCGCTTGGGATTCGTCCCTTTAAACAAGTAAACAATTCGCTTTGGAGGTAAGCGATGAATCAACCAGTAGCTCGTGGTGACACGAGGAAAAATCAAAGCCAAACACAAACTCAAGAACCCAATCATTACGACGAAACTAACAATGCCATTCAGCGTTTTCGAGGGTTTCAAAGAGAGCGTAATGATGCGGTTAAAAAAGCCAGCAATGTTATCTCTGAATCTCCCGATGGCATCGTAACGAGCTTGGGCATCGGACTCAAATCGTGGCGGCGCAATCCCAAGAGCGGCACCGTATATATGGTGGGCTTGACGTTAACTCCCATCGTTCTCGGCGGGATTCTCCTGTCTGGCTTGCGGGGCTTTTTCTTCCCAGTACCCTTGCATCAAAATGCGTCTGTTTCCGATCGCGTGGGTAATGCCCTTGGTCGAAATACACGCGGGACGGTGGATATTCTCGCACCTGCCACGAAAGCCGGGATGGCCGCATTGGAGGTGAAGTTCCGCCGCGAGGAAGCTGCCAAGTACGGGACTTTGAATCTCGGTACTTCTTCTCGCAATTCCAGTAACTCCATCTTGACCACTGGGAGTAATACTGTTTTTACCAGTGCGGGCAATGGCAAAGTTCGGGTTAATTCCCAAGGCTTAGATCCTGACGTTGCTAAGTCTATTGAAGATTTCCTGAAAAACTAGAGCGCATATCGGGGGTCGCACCCCCTTAGTTGACTTTTGCCGAACCATGTTTTTTATCAGGCTCAGAACCGCCAACGCGATCGCATTGCTTCTGGCACTCCTCGCGTTCTACCTCGACTTGCGCGGCATCACCATCGCAACGGCATGGCAGGCATTATCCGGTCGAGGAGATAAAGCCATTAAAGATGCCCGCGAACTCGTGGAAACCCAGATGCCAAAGCCAGCACCAGAACCCATGCCTTCACCGCCCATTTTGGATCCCAGATTGAAAAATGCGAACGCTACCGACCTCTGAACAATTATTACCGCACGTGGTCTCCGACAAAGACCCCGCATGGCGTTACGTGCGCGATCGCGAGGTGGCATTGCGTCGTGGCGATTGGCTGACGGCGTTGGTTGTGGTGGGTTTGGTGGTTTGCATTATCGAGCCGAATGTTAACGGTGCAATTAAAAATTCCCAGTTCGGCAAGTTTTTCCGAAGCGTCCCGGTTTCTCAAGCCTCATCGCAAGCCAAAGCCGCGTCAACACCTGCACAATCCTTCTTTCCCCTCGCAGACATTACTCCTGCTTTGGCCAAGATTAGCGATCTCGTTGGTTCGATTCGTCCCTTGGGTTGCAAGAAAAATTGTCGCCGTCACGAGGGCGTAGACTATGCTTACAAAGGTCGCATTGTGGCGGCATTGTCGGGCAAAATTGTCGAGTTAAAGCCGGATGCCGAGAGCGGCGGTGCAATTGGCATCGAGTCGAGGTGGCAAGGGCAAACTGTAAATATTCGCTATTTGCATTTGGATCGCCAACCCTTGCGGAAGTTTCGCCGGAGTCAAAATGTCGAAGCGGGAGAGTTATTGAGCAAAGTTTCTACGACGTTCCCCGGCTCTTCGGGACCGCATCCGCATATTGAGGTTTGGGTTGACGGCAAATTGCACCAAAAACCCGAAGAATTTTTGGCAGGCTTGGCTAAACGCTCTGACTCCGCAGGAGTTGGCGGCTGGACGAAACCCACCGAGGGCGTATTGACTCAAAAGTTCCATTCATACCACGAAGGCATCGACATTGCCGGGGCAGTCGGTACGCCCGTCAGAGCGGCAAAGAACGGCACTGTAACATTTGCGGCATGGCACGATTGGGGACTCGGCAATGCGATCGCGTTAGAACATGGCGAGAACCAAAGCCTTTACGGTCACTTATCGAAAATTCTGGTGCGTCCGCAAGAACGAGTTGAAGCGGGGCAGGTTATAGGCTTGATGGGATTTTCGGGGAATAGCTACGTGGTTCTGAGTGATGGTTCGACCAAGCACGGCGTTCCCGAATCATCGCACCTGCATTTCGAGTGGCGGGAAAATAAGCAAGCCCAAGACCCCTGCGATATTCTCTTTATTTGCCCGGCAATTGGCGGGAGTTTTTGATTATGTTTAAGTTCGCTCGCAATTGTTTCGCCTTCTTCGGCTTGCTCGTGATTATCACGCTTGCCATTAATCCTCGCACGATTCCAGCGTTTTTGTACTGGGTCGATTGGTGGCGAACGGTGGGAGATAATGCTGCTGTCGTGACCGTGGACTGCTGGCGATCGCGTTGTTGGAGGGAAAGACAATGATTTTCTCTAAAGAATTCAATCCCCAATGGCTGACATGGGGCGCTCTGGGACTATTGGCGCTCTGGCAACTGTATCCACCCGTGAAAGCACAGGTGACAAAGCAGGTCTCGAAGCCCAGTCAGTCCGTGCAATACCGCAGCAATAATGCTTATCTTACTCGTCTGTTGCCTGCCGCACGAAGATTGGAGATATCGCGAGGCATACCCACCAGCATCACCATTGCTATCGCCGTTCACGAAACGGGCTGGGGTAGAGCGGTGATTGGCAAAGATAATCACTGGGGACTCAAGTGCGTCGATCGAACCGGGCGGCACTGCACCAAGACTAGGACTAACGAATGGGTCAACGGGCGTAAAGGCTCATATAAATTAGCATTTGAATCCTGTAAAGACCTCGATCGCTGTACGAATATCTTGGCGAATACGCTGGATAATTTGTTAGCTCGAGGTGGCGGCAGTAAGTCTTTGTATCAACAGAATCCCGATCGCGCTCTCGATCTGATTGGCAAGCGATACGCCACCGATTCCCAATGGAGTACCAAGATCAAGCGGCATCGTCGGAAAGTTTTGGAGTTAATAGAAAAACAATGAAATACCTCAAAAAACTTTTGCAAACCCTAACCAGCGCAGGTATTGGCGTTGGCTTAGTCACTCTCGGACTCGGTGGCATCACGGCTATTTCTATCGTGCCGAGTGTCATCATTTACCAAGTTGGTAGCGAGTTTAATTTGTCTTGGAGAGCGCACCGAAATATGGCATTGCTTGTAGGAATCGGCGGGGCTGGAGTCGGCGGAGTTGGATTTGGAATGACTTGTATTTCTGCTGTTTTCTACGAAAGAATTCGCTTCAAAGATAAGCTAGATAATTCTCAAGATTCCGAATTCATTGCGAGAATTGAAACTCTCGAAGTACAATTGAAAACCCAAGAATTTATTTTGCACTCCGAATATCCCAAGAAATACACATTCGAGCCGGGTTGCTTTGCGTGTAAAAACTTCGTCGGTCGCTATGATGGCGAGAATTTCTTCGTTTGTGGCTTGCATCCTTACGGACAAGATAATTGCCCTGACTTCCAAAATAAAACTTGAGTAATTTTGGATTTTTTGATAATATGAAAAAACAAATAAAAACTCAGAAAACTAAATATTTGGGGTGAAAAATAAAGGAATCATAAATCTAAAAGCCTACGACTCTCTACTCCTTAAATCATGCTAAAAGTACCTAGAAAACGAAAAGTTTCTCGCAAGCTCTGGCAGCGCTGTCAAGTTTACAAGCCGAGGAAAAAGCGCAGTCAGTTTGCCGTCAAACACAATATTCGAGTGAGTTACTATGACAAAATCAGAGCTTGACGAACTCGAAGAATATGCGACATTCCTCAAAGCCAGCGAACCCGATTTAGATTCGTTTAATTATAGGCAACTCAGAGAACAAGCGCTGGCGCCAGGAACTCCCGCTAAACGCTTCGCGTTCTAACGGGAGCTTGGGAAATCCAAGCTCCTAACCTGACCAGTCTAAGCGAGAAATCGCTACGTTATTTGAGTCATGAAACCCGTAAGTGCGTGCCAGCTTTTGGCTCTTTCGTTAACAATTAAACATCTGTAAGGAGTTAAGGAAGTGTTGTTAATTCAACAAGCTCAAATAACATTGACGAGGCAAACTTTACCCTTGAAAAAGGAGTTATCCCATGCGGGTTTTCGTACTAGACAAAAACAAGAAGCCGTTAAACCTAACTCATCCAGCTAGAGCGAGAAAATTGCTCAAATTGGGACGAGCTAAGGTATTCAAGAAATTTCCCTTTACCATTATTATTCAAGATATAGAGGGAGGAGAAGTTAATGAATGTCAGTTAAAGATAGACCCCGGTTCGAGAACGACAGGATTAGCAATCCTACAAGGAAACCGAGTGATTTGGGCGGCTGAATTGACCCATCGCGGACAGCAAATTAGAGACAGATTAGCTTCAAGACGACAGTTAAGACGTTCTCGCAGAAATCGCAAAACTCGGTATAGAAAACCTCGCTTTCTCAATCGAAAGCGTCCTAAAGGCTGGCTTGCTCCCAGTTTAATGTCGCGAGTTCATAACATCCTGACGTGGGTTAAACGGCTTTATCGAATCTGTCCAATATCGGGGCTTTCTCAAGAGTTAGTTCGATTCGATACTCAGGCATTACAAAACCCAGAAATCTCTGGTGCTGAATACCAGCAAGGAGAATTATTAGGGTCTGAAGTACGCGAATATTTGCTTGAGAAGTGGAACAGAAAATGCGCTTATTGTAGTGCAGAGAATATTCCCTTAGAAGTCGAGCATATTCAGCCAAAATCCAAAGGCGGTAGCAATCGAGTCAGCAATTTAACCCTCGCTTGTCATCCCTGCAATCAAGCTAAAGGAAACCAAGAAATCCAAGATTTCCTATCAGGTAAACCTAATGTTCTCAAACGGATTCTAGGGCAAGCAAAACGACCATTGGCAGATAGTGCAGCAGTTAACTCTACCCGTTGGAGACTGTACGAAAAACTCAAGAAAACGGGTTTACCTGTTGAGGTTGGAACGGGAGGATTGACCAAATTTAATCGCACTCGTCAGAACCTACCCAAGACTCATTGGCTCGATGCTGCTTGTGTTGGAAAATCTACCTCAGAACAGTTAATTATTGAGGTCAGAAAACCGCTTTTAATTGCTGCTAAAGGTCATGGGACGAGACAACGATGCCGTCCGAATAAGTATGGCTTTCCCGTTCGTCATGCTCCGAAAGCTAAATTTTTCCAAGGTTTTCAGACAGGCGATATCGTTAAAGCATCTATTCCGAAAGGAAAGTATGCAGGCAATTATTTTGGAAGAATTGCGATTCGATTCAGACCTAGTTTCATGTTAATTACCCAAAAGTCTCGCTTTGATGTTCATCCTAAATATTTAACTAAAATTCATCATGCCGATGGCTACGAATACGCATTCAAACAATGATTCGAGGTCACTGAGCTATGCCGAAGTGCTGCCGCTCAATTTTTATATTGGTCGCGATTCCCCTCCCGTTAAATCGGAGATTCTAACGGGAGACCCCTCGCGACATTTAGTTGGAACAAGGCGAACCCCACGAAGAAAATCGGTAGGCTGAGGAAGATTAAAAAGTCTGAATTGTTGAAGAAACTCAAGGAGGTGCAAGAATGACCGTAGCAATGACAACGACGATTATGTTAACCATTGGCTGTAACTTAAGAACGGGCGATTGCGTTAAAGTCAATGGCTTAGTGATGGCCGTCGCCGATTCGCTTCCAAACAGCGTAAACCTTCGTTGGGGCAATGACCCGGCATTGTATCCTTATGCTTATGAGAAATTGCAAGAGCTTGGAGCGGTACGTTGGATTAACGTTAACGTTCCAGCCTATTTGTTCTCTAAGTTTATGAAGCTGAGTAGAGAACAACTCAGGCAATACATTCGCGAATGCGAGGCAAAGACGGGACTGAGATTCTCTGGGGCGACCAAGCAGGAAATGACTGAGTGGCTGATTGAGTTATTGACAGGTTTATAAAATTTCAAATGATCTACAGAATCTCAAAATCAAGGAGGAAAACAATGCAATTCAGCGAAGCCTCTTTAGTAGAGCAAGAAGCCTATCAAGCGCACTGCGAGAACGTGCAAATCCCGGAAAACGAGGAGACTTGGAATGACTGGATTTTTAACTTGGGATTCGATGACGGTCGCGGGGGATGCAGCCCAGAATATTGCAGTAGCTCGATCTATATGCAGGGATATTCCAAAGGACAAACGGAAACCAAGCTGCAACGAATGTTAAAACGTCAATTGAACGAGCAAAAATGAAACAACTCAATCTGCTAGAAACTCCTAAAATCCAATGGGATGACCTGCACGCCTTGACCCTGCACCAACCTTATGCCAGCTTCATCGCTGAAGGTTTCAAGTTAATCGAAACGCGCCCCAAGCATTATCATTGGCGCGGCTGGTTAGCAATTCACGCGGCAGCGCGAGTAATGACCAATGCCGATATTGTTCGTTATTGGAAGCTCTGCGATTCTATTGGCTTTGAGATGGATTTGGAGAAGATGCCTTATGGTACAATCGTCGCGATCGCCAAGCTAACCAAGTGCTACCAAATGACCGAAGAAAACATCGCGCTCGCGTCAGACATCGAGAGGTTAGTGGGCAACTGGCAGCCCGGCAGGTTCGCGTATATTCTGGAGAATGTGGTTAAACTTAGAACTCCCGTGGCGGCGCGAGGGTATCAGGGGCTTTGGATTCCCAAGGGGGAATTGAAAGCGAAGATTAAACAGGAGGTATAATATGCACTTCGACTTGACTAAGCCTTGTCAAAAATGCCCGTTCCGTAAAGATATTCCGGGCTATTTAGGAGACCTTCGCGCCGAGGATATTTGCGAATCAATTGTGGATCGCCAGCAGGGTTTTCCCTGCCATGAAACTGTAGTGACAGATATGGATGATGATGGTGTAATTGTCACTGAAACAACGGAGAATTCTCAGCATTGTGCGGGTGCTTTAATTTTTCTCGAGAAGCAGAAAATCTCGACACAAATAACCCGATTGGCTGCGAGGATAGGCGATTACAATCCTCGAAAACTTGATATGACTGCTTCGGTTTGTGAAGACGGCGAAGAATTTATCGAGCATCATGATGTGATGTAGAAAACTAAAAAAAAACCAAAAAAATAAAGGAGTCTTGGGGTGTAAAAAAACAAAAATAATCCCATGATCCGCACCCTCCTCAACATTTCCGACGACCTCCTCGCCCTCGACGAACTTCTTGAAAACGCAGAAGGCGACATCGAACAAGAAGAAATAATCAAGCATTGGTTCGATGAAATTGGCGAAGAAATGCACCAGAAACTCGATAATTACTGCGAGTTAATTGAGTATTTGCAAGGATTATCAAAACTCCGCAAGGAACGCGCCGAAAAACTCGCGAAACTGGCAGAGTTTGATTACAGCAAATCTCAGCGACTCAAGAAATTTCTCCAGTTCTTTCTAGAGCGCCACGAGATTAAGAAGTTCGACACCGAACGCCATCGGATTAGCCTGCGAAAAAACGGCGGCAAACAAGGAATCGCATTGGTCGTGCAGCCCGAAGAGTTACCTGGAAAATTCCAGCGAATCGAGATAACCCCGAATAAAGAAGCGATTCGAGAAGCTCTTGAAAATGGCGATGAAACTATTAAGAATTACGCCCATTGGAGAGAACGCGAAAACCATGTTAGAATTCAGTAAACCACCTTTATTATCGAGAGAATTCTATGAGAAGCGATCGTGGTCATCTTTTTCCAAATGCCAATCGAGATAGTGTACAAGATGATTCTATGACTTTTTCTATGTCCCATCTCAATGAAGAACACAAGTTCACCTGCACCGATACAATTGTTGAACAATTCGAGTTTAGCGGAACTTACGAAGACTTACTCAAATTTCTGAGTATTGAAGACTCTGAAAGCCTACGCGAAGATTACGCCGAACTCATCCGAACCCAGAAAATCTCTGAGAACGAACTCGGCCGCGAAATCCAAGCCAAATTGGAGGAGCAAGGACGAGACGGTGGTTTGGAGATTGACTTTGATTATTAGGAGGAATCATGCAAAATTTAGAAGCTGAAATAACCGAACAAACTGCTATCAAACTCTGCCAGCAATATTTCCCCAATTTAACATGGGAAGATTCTGCACTGACAGCAGTTAACCAAGTGATAAAAGGAACGCATCCCGATTTTTGGTTGATGGTAGAAGCCAGATTATTTCAGCGAGGATGTCTTGATAATGCAATGGTTTGTATTCGGATTCCTCGCGTTGCTGAATTAATCTCGACTCCCAATGAATTTGGCATACACTTAGAAAAAGCCTTGCAGATTGCGAGGGAGAAATGGGATGCGATGGTGGTGCTGATGAGTGCAGAAATAAAGGAGTAAAATGGAGAGAAAAATTGAACTATGAGAACCACAGTAGAAACTGGAAAATCTTGCAGTCTTAGGTACGAAATTTACCAAGAAGGCGATCGCTTCAACGCGATAATTTACCATCCCGACGATTCATTCATAAATTTGCCTCTGATGAATTCGCAGGAGAGCTTAGATGAGGCAAGGAGCGCAGCACTCGCCCAGATATCTGTACGCAGTGCGGCTCGAGTGCGAACGAGAATTAGTGGGAGGTTGAAGCTCATATACAGCAAGCCTTTTTAGCTAGATTGCCCTTTAAATATTTTTGCTAGTTTTGGTTGGCAAAGCAACTTTTCAATTGACCTACAGAATTCCAAAATCACTCTGAATCTTTGTACCCCCCGCCGCACTCCGGACAGAACTTGTGTTTGTAGCTCTCAATGGGCGCTTTGCAGTTCGGGCAGTTCTGGGTAAGTTTTTCGCCACACAGAAAACAAAACTCTGCCCTCGGATCCAACCAATAGGCTTCGGGGGCATTACCCGGTGTCCAGCAACGCAAGCAAAGTTTTAGAGAATTCATTATCTCCACTGGCTTCCTCGCGATCGCCGCATCGAGATAACTTTCTGGGATTTGCAAGGCTTTGGCCAAGCCTGCTTTGGTTTTGCTGGCAAGTTTCGTCGTGCTGCCAGTTTCAATATTGCCGATGGTTTGCTCGTGACACCCAGCTAAGTTGGCTAACTCGGCTCTACTTTGCCCGCCTCGCAGCCGCCGCACGTACTCCGCTAGGGTTTCGCTCTCTCGGGGCGCTTTGTCGATGAAAAGATTTGGCATAAAAATATATATAACTTTGTATTTAAAATCATAGAATATTTCGAGTAATTTTGTAGATTACTGGCATACTAAAATTGTAAAAAATTTAGTAAAAACTATGATAAAATAGAGTGCAAAATTCTTCCACTATTTGCTCTATGATATCCTCACAATCTTTGCATTCTCTTCTCGATCCTTACGACGATGCTCCCCTCGAATGCGACGGCATGACAAGAGTTTTTCATAGTATCCTGACCGATCTGAATATTCCTCACTCTTGCTATGCAGGCAGTATTGCGTTTGATGACCAACTTTTTCCGCTTCATTTCTGGATCGACCTCGAAATGGGAGAGCGCGTGGATTACAGAGCAAGAGCTTGGTTTGGCGGCGATTCTCGCTTGCCTCACGGTATCTTCGTGCCTAACGATTATCCTAATGTTATCTACGACGGCGAGGAAGTCGCATTGGAAGTACTGTCGCCAGAGATGATGAAGATATT
The DNA here is from genome assembly GCF_059821285.1 of Spirulina sp. LEGE 11439. Classification (NCBI taxonomy): domain Bacteria; kingdom Bacillati; phylum Cyanobacteriota; class Cyanophyceae; order Spirulinales; family Spirulinaceae; genus Spirulina; species Spirulina sp. LEGE 11439. The sequence continues at coordinate 22,858 of NZ_JCAMRX010000007.1, read as the reverse complement.
GCTGATGCCCGTACCGCAGGAATTTTGGAGATTGTCAGAAGATGCCGACGCTTGCTAGAATCGCCACTAACTTTATAGAACGTTCCGATATTTCTCTACTCACAAAACGAGATTACGAGTCGGTGTTGGCTCGTTTCGTTTCTCACTGGGGAATGCAAGATATCGCGGCAATCGACCGAGACGGCGTGCGCTCGTACCTCAACGACACCCTCGATAGCATTGGTTATACGACTCATAATAAGCATCAACGCATTATCAACGCGCTCTTTAACTACGCGCTGTCCGAAGAGCTAATCGCCAGCAATCCCTGCGCCCGACTGAAGCCCAAGAAGCCCGATGCCAGCAAGGGAGAGCATTGGAACGACGAGATTCGCTATCTCACCGAAGAGCAACTGGAGTTATTGTGGGGTGCATTGGCAGAATCCAAGAATCTCAGGTTGCATGTGCTGTGTCGCTTGCTCTACGAGTCCGGCGCGAGAATTGACGAGGTACTGGGATGCGATCGCGAGGCTTTGGATATGCCGTCGCTTAAGTTTCTCGTCACGGGCAAAAGGAATAAGCAACGCTGGTGCTATTTTAGTGAAGGTGCGCGGGAGTTACTTTGTGAATACTTGGAGTATTACCACGATGACCGCCACGAGGCTTTATTTCTTGCTGAAGACCCTGTAAGGCAGAGAATATCGAGACTTAGCTATGCCAGAGCTTACCAAGAACTACGGGGAATCGTTGAGAAAATCTCGGAAATCGCCGATGTCAGGTTTCATCGACTGAGGCATACATTTGCCACCGAGCGCGTGGGGACGATGAATATCGAAGAACTCAGAGCGCTGATGGGACACGAAGATATCAAGACCACACTGAGATATGCCAAGGTAACATCGCGAAAAGCCGAAAGCGCCGCGCGGAAAGCATTTGCAAAGTTAGAATAACGCAATTGCTGCGAGGATGTCATGGAGTTCTTGAATGGCAAAATTAGGTAACAAGTCAGAAGCGAGATACTGGTTTGCTAAGTCTTTCGCAGTTTGCGATATGCCCCCTTTCACATAAAGTGAAACGACGCTAACGACTGTAATCCCTAGGGTTCGCTGCTTCTCTGGCTCTAAATCTTGCAAGGCTTTCGCTTCGGCTTCGGCTGCCATACGAAAGTATTGCTTGGCGAGTTCGGTATTGGATTTATGTAGCCTTTCCGCTTTCTCGAAGTATTCTTCGGCTTTATTGTGATATTCCAGCCATGTCATTGCTTTTTGCCGTGCTACAAGTTTATAATTTTATTCTACCAAAATTCGCTATATTGTCTGAAAAATATTTCGTATAATTTTACTACTTAAGATTATGCTAAACTATTAATAATATTCGTAGTAAACTAAACCAGCCAAAGAGTATTAAAAATACTATTGAGCAAGAGAGTATGACAAGAACGATAGAGCTAAGACCGTCAATACAGGCATTCAATCGCGTTGTCTTCGATGCTGACTATCACGAAGCGTTGGTGAAGAAAATCAAAAAGTTACCGACGAAGGAGCGCAGTTGGGTGGAGTGGAACAAAACATGGGAGTTTGACGAGAAACATCTCGATGCGGTGCGAAGTTATTGCAAGGAAGTCACTGAAGCCGAAGGATGGCTGTTTATTGATCGCTTATCGATGAGTGACGAAGAGATTGCCAAGGCGATCGCCGAACATCGCGAGGAAGCTAAGAGAATATCGCGGGTGCAATTGTTACAGGTTTTGCCAAAACTCCCCGAAAGGTTGAGAGTCGTGGCTTGGCGAGAAGATTCATTGCTGTTGCAGATTGACGAACGACTTGAATCTGAATTATTCGACGAACTGCGAGAAGCATCGTTGAGAGCAGGTTATCCATCGCATTTTAACGTTCGCATTCCTTCTCAAAGAACGCCATTTCTCGATGAAGAACAATGGATTTTCGAGATGCCAGATAGTACAGAAATTATTAATATGCTGATTGTTTGTAAAGCCGAACATTTGCAGGTTATCAAACCTAATGAAATCGAGAAAGTTTCTAAGAAACTCTATCGCTTTGAATTCGAGGAGAAAGAATGGCTGGCGATGCCACTGAGTAAAATCAAAGCCGAATGTTTACACGAGGAAGTCGAATTTGCATTAAGTAAAGTTCAGCATCATCGAAATCTAGATTCGCCCTATTGGAATATCGTTAAAATTAACGGGAATTGGCATATTGCAAACCTTGCCGATGACGTGATGTTTGGGTTACTCGATGCGATGCGACCGTCATCTTATCCGTCTCAGTGGACGGGAGAAGGTTTTGCTAAACCCACGAGCATCGGCAAGCATTTTAGCTTGCTTTCTAGTTTTATCGAATCGCCAAAACGCCGGAATTATTTCGAGGAATGGTGCGGAAAAATCTTGCGATCGCGTCCAGTTCTACGCTGGACTCGCCACGAAACTGTTAAAGGCTTGGTTATCGAAGATTGGCTACATCCGTTCCAACTCATTCTCGAATGTGCTAATCTTCTCGTGCCATTGGAATTGCTCGAAATTGCACGAGAAACTATTGATAATGATATTCTTCGCGGCGTGCTGCGGACTCGTCGAGAAACGCGGAATCATGCAAAAACTCTGGTATTACCATTGTTAAATCAGCGAACTAAGGATGACTTGATAGCATTTGGAGAACGCTACGAGCTTATCTTGAAAAAGTCTTGGAAGAAAGATAAAATTATTGCAACATTGCAAGAATGCCAACACTTCCAAGAAATTGCCGAGGAAGTATTAAGAGTGCCACCAGCCTCCGAAGATCCTGCAATTCCAGAAGAAACCGATGCGGTATTGACTTCTCAAAATATTCCTAGAAATACAGCAATTCTCGGTGGTCTCGAAGGAATCAAAAAGAGTTTTGCTGCCGCGAAAAACGATGCTAATATTGAATGCGAATTATTACAGCGCTGCTTGCAGTATGAAGGAGAAGGTTTGGAGTTATTAGAAACTTTAAAGCCAACAACAGAGCGAGGGAAGGCATTGCAGAAAAAGTTAATGAAAAGAACTCATGTTAAACTGCAAGCGCTATGATTCTCGCAACTTCTTCGCTGTCTCGAAAACACTCGGATCGCTACAATGTTTTGCTTCAGTCTCATCGACCTCTGCCAAATTCTTCATCACCAAAATTCCGTTGAGATAAAGTTCGCCGCCGTTACCATCGGCAACGAAAATATCTGCAAGTTCGCCAAATTTTACTACCACTACGCGATCGCCTTGGAACTGCTTGAGATACTCATTGCCTTCTGCTTTCATCTCAATACCACAAAGTTTCAGCGTTTCCTCGCGCCCTTCCATCTCCACGACAATCTGCAAATCATTGGTAATTTTTGTGACCATTGCTGTCTTACTCATCGGCGGAACGCTGCAACCTGAAAGAATCATCGTTGCAATAAAAGTTAACGAATAGATATTAAAATTCTTCATAAGTCTTTACAGTTTAGACATCATATTGCCAATATTGTCATTTTCGCGTCCAAGGGATTGATTTTGGTTGGCTTACGTATTATCACGCATATAGAGCGGATTGCATCGTTGAGTGACCGACGCGATCCCAAAAAAATAGCGAGGCGGTCGTTGACTGCTTCGCCAAATCTATATATTTCACATCCATTGTCTCATGAGTCCTACTACAACCAAACCTACAACCGAACGAAAACTCTCGCGATATCTTCGACGCGCGATCGCATTGCTGCTGTTAGGCGGTAGCGGTGTAAGTTTCCTTGCTTTTCTTGCCAATCCCGCAGTTGCCGATATCTTCAAAGATAGCAAGGGATCGGTGTACTATACCGACACCGATGCGACGGCATTGGGGGCTGAAACCACCCTCGAACTCGTTGGCGTAGCTTTGCAGAAAAAGATTCGTGCTGGGTATTGCGGGGAAATTAAAATCAGCACATCTGCCAGCGTACCGAGCATTGGCAGTAATTTCACAATTGACGGCACCAGCTACGACACGAGTAGTGCCAGCACGCTAGAAACAAAATGCGTTGGCAATGTGCTGACTCCCGACTCCGGCAGCGCTACATCTTGGAAAGACGCACAAGGACGCATTTTTATCAAAGGTTTTACGGCGGGTATCCGGTACGAAGTGACCTACGATGACGTGGATAAAAGCAAAACCATCCGCCCCGGGAAATGCGGGTACTTCAAAATTACCAATACTGCCTCTAATCCTTTGCCTGCCACGATTAAAGTTGCTGGAACTTCGCAAACTATTGCCACCTTGACAGCTAAGAATCCGCCAATTTGCAAAAAGGGCATTTCGGGCGCTTACGTGCGTTGGAATCCCGCGAGCTAATGCAGAGATTGGGTTTGCTATTCTATTTGCTCGCGCTTGCTGGGGATTTGGGGATTCCTTGCAAAGTGCGGGTACATCGCACTTCTTTTACCATGAAAATTTTGCTTGCATTATTGATATCGTCCGCATTGTCTGCCGCTTCTATGGAGGGCTGGTGATGCAAACTGGAACTTCAGGACATGACAGCTTTACCATTAGCTGGCTGGATTCCTCCGACTCCTATGATGGTTTAGCGGGCAATGACACCGCACATTTTAGCGGCTTTCGTGAGGAATACAAAGTGAAGCGCTGGGATGATACCTCGACTCTGCTCGGCAATCGGATTGAAGTCACCAACAAAACCAATGATGTCTTGTCAACGCTCTATAATGTGGAAACCCTTGAGTTCTGGGATGCCACCGAATACCAAAACCCTCTGAGACTCTTTGACAATCCCTTGATTATCCCAGAGGTCGAAGGGGGCGATACTTTTGCCTACACGCAAATGCTTTCTTGGCAGTCCGGGCAGGATTGGAATATCTCTGGGAGCATTGAGAACGAGAGCGATCGCGATTATTACTCGTTCGTTACCACGGAAACGACAGAAATCGAATACTTATTATCAGGGCAAAGCGACAACGTATCGACACGACTATTCCAAGAACTCGGCTGGGGCAAAGCCTTACCGGGGGCGCGATGGTATAGCTGGGAGTCCGGGGGGGCGCAGGAGCATAACTATGTTAATGTTCTCGAACCCGGTGAATATGTCCTTGAAGTTTGGGGGATTGGCGATGCTGTTTCAAACTATGAATTAGCGATTGGCACGTCGCCAAGTCAAGGATTTTCTCAAGCCAGCGCGATCGATCTGGGGAATATTGATACTGCGGGTTTTGATTACATTCGAGGTGATTTAGTCGCGCAGACATTCACTGGCGCTTTCAAGATCGAGGATGCTTTCATTGGCAAGAGAAACCATGAGGATTGGTATAGTTTTAGCGTAGATGGCGGCACTTACCAATTATTAACAGGTATCAATGCCACTGATGCGTATATTGTTAGCGATAGCCTTGCACCGATTTCCGAAAATGCCCAAGGTTTATTCGATTTAGCGGCAGGTTCTTATTATCTCAGATTGGATTCCGATAGTCCGTATCTTTTGCAAAATTCTCTCAATCAATACGATGTCATTCTGCAAGAAAAAATTATTTCTGATGTTGTCATTGATGACGATTGGGCAGGGTTAGCGAATGGAACTCAGGTCACTTTCGATGGCATTGGCTACACTATTGGCATTGATGCTTTTGGCAATCCAATCAATTCTATTCTGAGTTCGGGCGATACAGTTTGGCTGGATGGAAATCATGCTTCTACTTTGTATCTCTCAGCATCAGATATTACCGTAACTGGCACTGGTAGTATCAATAATATTGAGATTCAAAGCGATAACGCCATCATTTCTGATTTGACCATCACAAATTATCTGACTAATTCGGGTAATAGCACGATCTTAGAAAATCTCAATTTTCCGGGGTATTACGGCGTTGTCAACCAAAACAACGGCAACATTAATTCCATCCGCGATAGTAATTTCACTGTTGCTGAAACAGCAATTTTCAATTTTAGTGGAACGATTGAAACGATTGAAAATAACTACATTTCCGGACTCACGGGAATCGACAATTACGACACCATTAACAATGTTCTTGGCAATGAGATTTGGGGCGCAATTGCTGTAAATTCCACTACGCCTATCTTAGATCATCAAAACAACACAATCTTAAATGGCACGGTCAATTGGGGTCATTAATATGCAAGATTATATTGTTCTTTTCGATGTTTCTCTGCCGCCCAATATTCGCTTTTGGCTCTTCGATTGGCTGGAGTCATTCAACGAAGAAGTGACGGATTTGGGAATAGAAGTAAACTTTCAAGTTATTGGATATCGCAACGATGCTGGCTATGAAGCTCTAAAACAAACCTTTCAATATCTCAACCCCGAAAGCCCCAATATTTTCTTGCTATCCGATAGCGACAATTGCGACTTGAGTAGCTTGTTGGGGCGTTGGGGTTGTCCGCTTATCGACACGCCGCATAATCTTTTGGGAACCGATGCGATTGCACAGCTTCTTCAAGCCAACAACGCCAGCTTCTTTCCCATTGTGGACTCTGGGTATCGAGACACCCAAGCCGACTACATCGACCTTGCCAGAGTCACAGGCGGCGAAAGCTACGAACTCTCAGAATTCAATGAGGGCGAAATTACGAGAGATCAATTAGCGCTGCTGCAACGTGGCGAGACCACGAGCGTGCCGGAATCTTCGAGTGTTTTGGCATTATTAATTTTCAGTGCTTTGCTAATGTGGCTGAGGAGGAAAAGATGACAGATATTAAAAAGCAACTCGAAGAAACTCAAAAGCTAAAAGAGGACTTAGAGAATTTTGTGAGCGATTGGGAGGCATCGGCACGCAAGCGACGCAGAGCCATCTCGAACAGCGCTGACATCTGCGATCGCATAAATGTTTTGATTCTACAAAAAAACTCATGACTTTTCCCCTACCAACGCCCAGTATCGAACTTCCCGAAATTACCATTCCTCAAGCTCCCCAAGAACTCGATGAACGCCAAATCGATCTAGCCGTGCAATGCAGCAAAGGCTTCAATATTGACGGCAAAGTCATGTTTATTCAATTGGCGATGGCATCGGCTTGCGGCAAAGAACGCGAAATTTTAGAATTACCCGAGGAAGTCCGAGAGCGCGTGCAGAATGTACTGAATTTATTGAGCGAATTAGATTCAGCCGGACGCTTCGAGTATGCGCGAAGGCTCATTACAGAAATCGAAAGCGAAGTGAGGTATTTGCCTGCACCAAAATTATCATTCTTGTCAGAAAAAGCTACTTAAATTTTGTTAGATTTCCATTTCCATCTTTTCCATTGAGGCATCGCGCCTCTTTTTTTCTAGAATTAAACTCTCTAGGAGTAAACTATGCCAAGATTTTATACCAAGATAATCACCGTAAAACATATTTCAATCGAAGCCAAAGATAGAGCAGAAGCCCGCAAAATCATTAAGGCTAATCTTGAAGAAAACCAAAGAATTTCTGGGCGCATCCAGACCAAAGCACAGATGGAGCAGGAAGCTGAAAAATTGTATAATGCAAAGGATTTCAGCGACTCCCAATTGTCAATTCGTGACTCTCCCGTTCCCAAGCAATATCCTGCGGCTGCCAAGCAAACGCGGAATTGCCGTTGTATTCGATGGTTAGAAGTTGTCCGGCGATTATTACGGTTTCGCTGAAGCTATACAAGTCTAAGTTCCCCGTTACTAATACTCTGAGCTTCTGCATTTTAATGCGTAGCTGCGTCCAGTGTCGTAATACCGAACCTTCTTGGCGGTCGTAGTTGCTCAACTGTCCTAAGTAACTTTCGGTAGTTATTGAATCCGATGAATACTGATAGTTAATCTTGAGAATCTGAAGGCGTTGCAAATCGCGCTTGGCTATTTCGCGGGTAATTTGAAACTCGCGAGCTTCGGTGTCTACATCTAATACTAAGTCTACCACTTTATTTCTAATTTCATCGGCAACTGTTGCTCTATCTCGCTGCATTTGTGCGAGACGAATCTGTAAGTCACCAATGGCGATAGCGCGGCTTTGTGCGGCATCATTACCGCCACCCACTAAGCCCTCAAATAAGTTTATGCCCACCAAAGAAAGTACGTTATTTAATAATCTACCGGGGTTCAATATATCACCGACTAATCGTAATAATGGCGTAATCGGATCGCGAAACGTTCTAAATTCTTCGCGCTGCAATGCCAAGATTTCCTCGTCGGTTTGGTTAGATAAGCGCAATCTGAGTTCTTGCTGTCGTTCAAATTGTCGCCTGTCAAATTCATAATCGGCTCTTTGTCTGGCGAGTTCTTCTGTGGAAATAGCTTGGTCGGTGCTAAGATAATATTGCAGCACTGGCGTAAAGAAACCGAGCAGCACCGACTTTTCATTACGCTCTCTGGCTTGTTCGATGCGAAATTCGACTTCAGCAACTCTCTCGTCAATTTCATAAAGTATCGGGCTATTTTCAACAGCTAAACTTTGTAAATCTCTGAGGCATTCTTGGCTCATATTGGCACAAGGCAATTCCCCGAGGAGCGATTCCCAAATATCGTCGCTCATCTGTCCTTCAACGAGTTCTCTGAGGGTATTGCGTGGAGTTCTCAAGGGATTATTAGGGGCATTGAATTGCTCTAAGTCTGGCGGTGTGATTTCGCCTTCAAAGTTTTCCTCAAAGCCATCTTCCTCATCGAGTTCTTCATCGGCAAAATCCTCGTCAAATTCTTCGTTTGCTTCTTCGTCTGTCTCGTATTCTTCGGGTTGCTGTTGAATTTCTTGACTAACGGCAGAAGATACGAGCAGAAACGGTAGTAGCGAGACTGGACGCACTACAAGAAAGAATGCGATCGCGAAAAGAACGAGGAATTTCTTGAGTCTTTTCATCAGTTAAAAGGGTCTTCAGAGGGGGTGACAGTGCTATTAGAAGTATTAGAAACCAACGTAATTTCAACTTGTAATGTATTATCGGTTTGACGGCGGGTTCTAATGGTGCGAACCTGTCCGGCAAAGGGCGCTTTAATAATCGCGAGTTTCGCTAAATTCTCTTCAATCACTGCTTCTCTTTCCTGCAATTGCGCGAGCCTAAATTGTCGCTGCTGCAAATTATTTTGATACGCCGCTTTTTGCCTTGCATGACTTTGATTGGCTTGGTTGCTTTCTTCAATACGCCTTGCAATACTCAGAGAATGTTGATAGCGGCGGTGATTTTCGCGATCGCGGGCGAGTTGCTGGTTGGCTTGAGCAGTTTGCAGGGCTACTTCGGCTTTGCCGATATCATCGGCGAGCTTCTGCATTAACTCGGTTCTAAGCTGCTTGGCCTCGTTAAACTCTGCCTCCCGTTGGGCAATCTTCGACTTGGCTTGGGTGCGTTCGTTGTTCCGCTCGTACAACACCATCGCCTCGTGCTGCATCACCTCCGGGGGTAAATCCGGTATCTGTTGAATGGCAGCAAGTTTATCGGATTGCTGCTGTGCGGCGCGTTCGGCAGTAGTCGCGGCGGCTTTGGCTTCCTCAAGGGCAGCCATCGGACGAATCAAGGGTTCGCCTTCCAATGCCAATGAATACCGCCGTCTGGCTTGTTTGAGGGCGAGTTCTGCACTGGCTACTGCTGCTTCTTGAGGCGCAATGCTGGTCGGAGGAAGTTCGGGGATGGGCGGGACGGGCTGCGGTTCTTGGGGAGGAACGGGAACGTTGCTTTGAATGGCTTGGATGCTGAGTTTGACTTGTTTTTGTTGCGCTTCCAAACGTCGGCGATCGCGTGCCTTATCTGCCAAGACCTGCCCCGCCTTGACAAAATCCCCTTCGGCTACCAATAAATCCGAAGGGTCTTCAATGCTGGCAGTGATGGGCAAACGCTCTCCCGATGCCCGTGCGAGCAGTGTTTCTCCCGAATTCTCTGGATTATTTGCCAGCGCGGGCAAGCGCAAGACTTTAATATCCAGTTGAGTGACAGTGAAAATTGCAAGGGACAAAAACCCAGTAATGCCGAAGAGATGCAAGGCAAAATTTGGGTTTTGGAGTTTAGCAGAGGGCTTTTGCGTTGGCTTCTTAAAAGAAGAGTATTTGCTGGCAATCTGGATAATGCGACTTACCTTATCAATTTTGGGATGACCTACAGAACTTGATTTTTTCTGAGGCACTGGCACGGAAATTAACAAATCCCCGACAAGCCGATCGAATTCTCGATTGTTCATTGTTCATTCTTTTGCAAACGGTGAGGGATAAAGTATTTTGGCGATCGCGCTGCCCGTGGCGTACTGGTACTGAATCTTGCCCAGCCATTGAATCGGGCAGTGGTCGAGGATGAGTTCGGAGCCATTGAGAGACAGAGCGTTATATTGCTCGGGTCTGGGTATTACTGCCACATCTTCGGGTGCGTGGATGGTGATGCGTCCGGTGATATAGATGAGGGCATTGGAGTTGTTGTTATACAAAGCAATCAAGGGAGCGAGAAAATCCTCGTCCTGCCAGAGCAAGCTCTCGGTTCTGACAGTGAGAGCATTGCCTTCCTTAGCGGTCATGCGGCGCACGGCAAGATTAGTGCTGGTACCGTAAACGCGATTGCGCTGGTTCGCGACGATGAATTCCCCATTGCGACCGACGACCAAGTATTTCCTCGTGGCTTCCTGCTGGCTGGTGGCGAACGTGCCATCGATACTCGCCCAGACTTCATTGCTACCGCCATAGCGCTCGTAGATCGTCTCGACACCTTGCTTGCCGCCGATAATCTGCGAATTCACGTATATCAGCAATCCGCCGTTACTTTGAATATTCATAAAGAACAAAAAGCACAAGAACATCGCGCCTAACAAGAAGAACTCAGCTTTACTCTGGGTTTTAATGCGAGCGCGGGGATTGCCGCCGTAGACGTAAATACGCGTATCTGGATAGAACAGAGAAACGCCAGAGACCGTCAGGGTATCTGCCAAGATGCTACTCAAGTGACCGAAAGGTAGCGCCGCCCAATGCTGCCAATCGTAGTAATAAAAGAGAGGCAAGGCAGCAATGGCGATCGCCACGGTCGTCCACAGGCAATGCGTAAGCGTTCTGTGAGCGTAATGAGCAGCGATGAATTTAGTAATCGGCAGGAGCATTCTGCCGAATAGGGATTCGGGGGAATCGAGGTCGGGCAATACCGCACCCAAGCCCACTAACACTAAAACCCAAGGATTGGCACTGATAAAAAAGGCAGCCAAGGTCAGTGAAATAGCAACGTGCGTGACTGCCATGAAGCCAATAAACATTTATTGAACTGAAGCTATACTGCGACTTTTGGCAAGACAAGGCAGCTTGAAGAAAAAGCGAGACCTCGAACCGTTATTAATTTCCACGACGAGCCAAAAAATCCAGAATAAAATGAGGTGCTTGCGAGGTTTTGATTCGTTAATTCGATTGGATTCAGCAAACGCCAATAAATAACAGAGCGCTCCCGAACCCAGATAAGGAACAAGAAAAATTAGAGCTAACATAATTGTTCGAGAATGAAATATACGTGCAGAAGCGCTTGCGGGACTTGGGTAGTCAATGATGCTAACCGAGTGGCTTCTAAACTAAAATTATTGTACTGCGTATTTTTGCGGATGGTGCGATGAATTTGGGGAGTAGGGAGTAGGGGGTATTTATTCCTTGATTTTCACCCTATTCCCTTATTTTTCTGAGTATTTTATTATTTTTTCTTTACCCCGATTCCCTTCTATTCCCCCAGCCGCTTTGTTTTCTTATTCAACTGTGCCATAAACCGACTCAGTGCCAGCCCCACGATCAGCGAAATCCCGCCGATAATATACAATCCTCGATCGCCCGTACCGAGGCCGTAGAACCGCAGCACTCCCAAGAGAATCAATAAGCCATTCACAAACGGCGAAATGTCTACATACACGGCTTTGCTCTGGGTTTCGTCGCGCAGTGCCAAGCTCTCATCTTCCACCGCCGCGATCGCCAGCATGGGATTGCCCCCGGCGTAGCGCTGCAAGTTGTTAATGTCCGGAGGAGAAAGGCGAATCCCGCGAGCGACAGAATATTTGGCAATAATCTCGCGAATTTGTGCTTCTGAGGGAGTTTCGAGAAGAATTTCGGCGCACTTGAGCCACAAGCCTTTTTTGGAGGAGCTAACAGAGAGCAAGACCAACACCGCCCCTAATTCCATCAGTTGTTGCAGAATCGTCATCATCGCTTTGCCGTAGTCATGGGCGTTATCGGCAAAGATTACTGTTTTATTGGCTTTAACAAATTCTTTGAGTTCGGCTTTAAGTTCGTTGTTACTCTTTTGCTTTTTCCCAGTCACTTTGCCCGTTGCCGTCACTTTGTCGGTTTGCAAAGAAATTCCCACATCTTCACAGAGTTTGCTTAGGGTCTCGCCTTGGTTCGTCCACAGGGCGATGGCGCTATGGCAAGTCAGCCGCGCTCTGATTTCTTCGGCTAGCATAGTTTTGCCACAGCCTGCGGCTCCCACGATAACGACGCTGCGACGAGCGGCAATGGCGGCTTCAATGCGCTTGCGTTCGTCGCGGTAGAGTGGAACGTGCCATGAGTCGGGAGAAGATAAAGTCTGAATCGGTTTCGCGTTACGCTCTATCTCATTTTGGTTATATTCAGATTCCTCTGTATGTGAATGCCATTGAGAGGAAGTCGTGGGGATGGTTCGATTCCCACGACTTCCAAAAAACCGACGAAATAAATTCTTGCCTACAGCATTCGATTTAGCCTGCTTTGGAGGATTTTGTCTGCCATTGCTACGGGGTCGATTTCCGCGCTGACCGAGACCGTTAAGTGCTTTGGGTCGGTTTGTTCCTCAATGAGTTGTTTTGTCTTGTCATCGAGCAACTCAGGATTATTTACGAAATACTCGGTCATCTCTTCGAGTGCCTGTTGTTTGCCGTTGGCAATTAAAATGGCTGCTGCTTGGTTTTGAGCCAGTGCGAGTAATGCAGGGTTCATATTCCGTGCCGCTTCAATGAGGGCCTCGGGGTCGGTGCTGGTTTCGAGAGTGGTAAGTGCTGTTGCCGTACCGTTGCTATTATTAACGTGAGACATGGGATTATTCGCTGCCATCTCAAAATGCGCCTTGTCAATGGCTTCAACATCTTCAACGGACAGAGTAATGATTCCGGTATTGTTAAGTATTCTTTCCAATCCAGCACGTTTGATGCGCCCCACGATGCTTTTCTGGCTATTGGGACTCAGCCCGTAGCGTTCTGCCAAGGCACTTTTGATTTGCGCGAGCAATCCTCGAATCTCTTGAGGTGCGGCAAGTGTAGAAGTTTCTGTCATCTCGTTAACCATACAATATCCGCAATTATACTGAAAAGCCTGTAGGATGAGCAAAAGATAATCGCTTCATTCATGGTTGCAACATCCACCACGATTCCCACATTTCACATCCATCGCACTGCCATTCGTCGCAAAGATTGGAGTCAAGGCATGGCGGCGGCAGTCAAAAAAGGCTTTATCGATCGCAAAACCACTGTATTGGACTACGGCTGCGGCTGGGGTAAAGATGTAGAGGTTCTTCGGGGTTTGGGCATTATTGCGACGGGCTACGACCCCAATTTATGCAAGCGCTACGAAGAATATCCAGAGGGATTAGGCGATCGCCTCGAAGATTTGCAACCCGCCGATGTGGTGACGTGCCTTTACGTGCTGAATGTCATTCCCACCCCTCGAGAGCGCGAGGAAATTCTTAAACGCTGCTACGAACTGGCAAGGAAGCATATCATCCTTTCAACGCCAGAATGGGGGCATCACATTCCCAAAGGCGAACCGTGGAGCGACGGCTACATCACGGGTTGGAAGACTTTTGAGAAGTTATTCGACTTTAAGGAATTCAAAAATTTATTGCGAACCACTTACGGCACCGAACCTATCCCGGTAGAACGCATTTGCTATGCGATCGACAAACGCAAAGCACGTCCTCTGTGGTTCTACGAATTGAGTGAAAACGAGAAAATTCTCCTGCGCTGCCAATTGGAAATGCGTCTGGCAGAATTGCGATCGCAATGGGTTGCTCCGGCTGGCGTGACTTACTCCATCGACAGCAAAGGCAATTATCGGCTTTGCGTGAGAAGCAGAGATAAACCCAAGCTCATTCCGCATCCCGATACGGGCGAGATGAAAAACTTCGTGCATTTGGGCAAACCGGGAACGTGGAAGTATCAATGGGGTATGGGAGGGCTGTGGCGGCGTGAGGAAGTGCAGATCGTGGAGGAGCGGCTGGGGCGGTTGGAAACTGTTTAGAGAACAAAGTCAAGAATATCTTCCCAGCCTTTAAAGAGATCGTCACGCGCTTCAGCAAACCAATTGGGTGCAATATCTCGCCAGCTACCGCATTCACCCGTAATCCAAATACCCGATGCAACTCCTCCAATTTGCGTCGGATCGTACTTATCCCAAAAACCAACATCACCTATAACTGTGTTTCTATCTTGTTGGGTTAAACGACCCCATCCTGCATCACAATATGCTCTAACGTGCGTTAAAAACGCAATTTGACGAAATTTATATGGAGATCGTTCTAGTTCTGCAAATCTTTGAGGATCTGTATTCAGTATCATCTCCATCCTTGATTGTAAACTTTTTCCTACTGTATCAATAAATTGTTTGCCTCGATTAGAAAGTTTTGGACGAGTTTCATTAAAAAAACGATGAATGGATTTATCGGCAAAATCTAAATAGTAATCTGGTGGTGTTACATTTGGATTTCTTCTAACAAAATTATCATAGCGAAATTGATAATAATCAAGACTACCTAATCGTTCTTTTGGATAGGGTCTTGGATAACCCAATTTTATATCTGCGTCATCGACAAATGACAAAATTCCTTGAAACGTACAAGCCGAACGATTGAGTGCCATTGACATATCAAAAGTACCATCAGGCTTGACCTTCAAAGGATTGCCAGAATATCGTACTAGATTCCAAGGTAATGTTCTGCCATTTTCTGTTGTTGTTGCTTTTTGCACAATTAAATCCTGACTAAGAAAAAGACGATGCTTTCCAATGCTGTCAGTTAAAGACAATTCAAAGCCATTGCCTTTAACTGACAGCGTTGCTTCCGATAATTCATCCTCTCTCAAAGTTTCGCCATAAGGTAAAGCATAGCAATAAACGCCTTTAGTTACTTCTGTTTCAACATTTTCCGTCGTTCCTGCAACAGTTTGCGTTTCTTCTTGCTCCACTTCCTCTGTCTCGCAGCCAAAACTCAGCAATGCGACGAAGAAGCAAAGTGCGAAAGAAAAACCTTTGTATTGTAGAGAGCGAGGAGCAAGCATGATGTCATCGTTCTAACTTTAGTTTTAATTTTACTATTACGGGCTGGATTCTAGCAGCAAACTACATTCGACCCCGTGCGACCCAGTAATGCCAGTCCTCTATCGCTTGTACGCTATCCTCATCGAATTCATCATTAACTTCATCAAGAGGCTGAATATCCCGCAATCTCGCCACCACCGTATTTTCTCCCGTCTTGCCTTGGTAGCGCACCATCACGAACATCTCGCGATCGCAATCCTCTGCTAATACCATACCCGTTACTTGAACAATATCATTACCCCATCGTGCCGAAAAAGGAAACGCGAGAGTTTCGCCGAGATGATAGTACCAACTCATCGCCTGCTCTTCGGGGTCGTCGGCATCGACAATAATTTCTTCGATGCGCTCTTCGCGTTCGGGGTCGCGGGGGGGTTTCATAATATTCGCAAGTTGCTGCAATTTTAGATTCTATACAGAAATCGAAAATTATGGGGCTATCCACTTTGAGATTCGGTGCTATTTTTAAGAAAGCCACGCGATCGCGCTTTCACAATGCCCCAAAAGAAAATCACGTTAACGGCACTTAAAA
Source organism: Spirulina sp. LEGE 11439 (assembly GCF_059821285.1). Classification (NCBI taxonomy): domain Bacteria; kingdom Bacillati; phylum Cyanobacteriota; class Cyanophyceae; order Spirulinales; family Spirulinaceae; genus Spirulina; species Spirulina sp. LEGE 11439. The sequence continues at coordinate 7,119 of NZ_JCAMRX010000007.1, read as the reverse complement.
AGCATCTCAAGAATACTTCCAAAGCAGAATTGATCGAAGAGATAATCGAACTTTTCAAGAAATCCCCTGCCGTCAAAGATTACTATCAAATTAAATTATTACCGCAAGACGAAACGGAAGTCATTGGTAAATACAAAAAGATTATCGAAGACGAATTTTTTCCAGCACGAGGCTATGGGAAAGCCAGATTATTCATAGCCAAAAAAGCAATTAACGATTACAAAAAAATCGCCAAATCCTCAGCTATAATAATAGATATCATGCTATTTTACGTCGAGCAAGGCGTTAAATATACGAATGCTTATGGAGACATTGACGAGCCGTTTTATGAAAGCATGGAGAAGATGTACGACAAAGCCGTTCAGCAAATTAACGACGAAGGATTGCACGGCATTTTTCATCAGCGCTGCCACAAAATCGTAGAAGAAACCGAAGGAATTGGCTGGGGTTTTCACGATATGCTGTATGAAATTTATACTGAAGGTTTTTCCAAGTAATTCCCGACTTCCTAATGTCCGAAAATATCTCCGGCATCATCGAACGCATCACGTACCACTCGGAAGAATCGGGGTGGACGGTACTGCGAATGAAAGTATCGGGGTTCTCGGATTTGGTGACGGTCACGGGAAACTTTGCCAACATTCAGCCCGGACAAACCCTGCAAGTCTGGGGGCAATGGCGAGAGCATCCCGAATACGGCACGCAATTTGATGCCAAGTCCTACCAAGAAAGCAAGCCTGCAACCCTGACGGGCATTGAAAAATATTTGGGAAGCGGTTTAATCAAGGGAGTCGGTCCCGTCACAGCACGACGCATTGTCGCGCATTTCGGCTTGGAAACGCTCGAGGTCATCGAAACTCAAACCGAGCGCCTCATTGAAGTGAACGGCATTGGCAAAAAGCGCGTCAGAGGCATTGTCAAGGCATGGGAACAGCAACGTGCCATCAAAGATGTGATGCTGTTTCTGCAAAGCCACGGAGTCAGTACCGTTTACGCCGTCAAGATATACAAAACCTACAAAGACAAAGCGATCGTCACGGTAACGGAAAACCCCTATCAGCTTGCCATTGACATTTACGGCATCGGTTTCCTCACCGCCGATCGCATTGCTTGCAATATTGGCATCTCTCCGTGGTCGAAGCAGCGCTACCAAGCTGGCATCTTGCACGTCCTAAGCGAAGCTGCCGAGAACGGGCATTGTTTTCTGCCGATGCCCGAACTGGTCAATAATGCCACGTCCTGCTTGAGCAATGACGGTCACGAAGCCGAAGCAGAGTCCGTCGCGGCAGTTGTCGAAAGTATGGGAACAGAAGGGGACTTGGTTATCGAGCCTGCTGAGGGAGATATGCCGCTTTGCTATAAGCCAACATTTTTCTTCAGCGAGCGCAATTTGGCAGCGATGATGCGCGATCGCGTGGCGAATCCGGTGCAAGTCGATATCGACCGAGTGAAAGATTGGTTGCAGCGCTACACCGTGAAAGTTAAGACAGCCTTGACCCTCGAGCAAATCGAAGGCGTTCTCATTCCCACCAAATCCCGCATTGCCATCCTCACGGGCGGACCCGGCACGGGCAAGACCTTCACCACGCACACCATCGTGGCACTCTGGAAAGCAATGGGCAAGCGTATCGCCCTCGCCGCCCCAACGGGACGCGCCGCCAAGCGATTGTCCGAAATGGCCAAACTCGAAGCCAAAACCGTACATCGATTGCTTGAATTCGACCCGAAGACAATGGGATTTCAACGCAATGAAGAAAACCCCCTCGACTGCGATGCCCTGATTGTTGACGAATCTTCAATGCTGGATTTATTCTTAGCAAACTCGCTCCTTAAAGCCATTCCCAAGAATGCTCAAATTCTCATGGTAGGCGATATCGACCAACTCCCCAGCGTCGGACCCGGTAACGTGCTGCGAGACCTGATTGCCAGCGAAAAAGTCCCAGTGGTTCGCTTAACCCGAGTGTTTCGCCAAGCCGCGCAAAGTGCCATTATCCGTTCCGCTCACGCGATTAATCAGGGTAAATTTCCGGCGTTAGAGAAAGTCAGCGATCGCCCGCAGTCCGATTGCTTGTGGTTTGACGTAGCAGAACCCGAGCGCGGCGTGAGAGCCATTGAAGAACTTTTGCAGAGCTTTATCCTCGCTCTGGGTTTTGACGTTCGCAATGACGTGCAGGTGCTTTGTCCCATGCTGCGAGGGTCGGTGGGGACGCGGCAACTCAATATCACCTTGCAAGCGCTGCTCAATCCGCCTTGCGAGGATAAAGCTGAAGTCACGCGAGGTGCAATGGTGTTTCGGGTTGGCGATCGCGTGATACAGCAGAAGAACAATTACGATTACGAAGTCTTCAATGGAGATTTGGGGATTATCGAAGCCATTGATAAAGTCGAAAAGCAAATGCTGGTGAACTTTGACAATCGCGTTATCGCATATGACTTCGCCGACTTAGACGAGCTTGCTCTCGCGAGAGCCATCAGCATTCACAAGTCCCAAGGCAGCGAGTATCCCGTGGTGGTGATGCCGCTTTTTACTCAGCATTTTCCCATGCTGACGAGGAATTTATTTTATACCGCCATGACCCGAGCAAAGAAGCTGGCAGTTGTGGTGGGAAATTCTAAGGCTATCGGGATTGCGTTGAATCAGGTGCGGGATGCAACGAGATACACGAGGCTGGCAGAGCGGATTCGGGAGGAGTAGAAATTTTGGGATTCTGTATGGAAATTCAAAAACTGGGTATGCTAAAAAAATACTAAACGAGTAAGGAAAAGCAAGCGAAGGAAAGAGCAACATGGCCAAAAAACATAGAAAATCCAAGGGCTTTCGGGAATTACTGAAGCAGCAAAGAAAGCCCAAACCTCAAAAGCACTCGCCAAACCCCTTAGCCAGTCTGGAGCGCAAATTAACATCAGAGTTGCCTCAATTTGACCGTTTGATTGCGAATCCTCCCGGTGCAGCAAAGATGTCAGAAGTGCTGGAAGAGTTTGTCGAACCCTACCGCAACTCCGCGCCCACGACTAAAGCAACTATTCAATTGCTCACCTTGGCAATGTTTGCATGGAATATGACCTTATGCGACCCAGCAGACCGAGAAGAAATGATGGCGGATATAACTCAGCGTGTCGCTAAAGAAGACGAAGAATTCAGCAGAGAAATACAAGATGTTATCGAAAAGCTAATGGCACGCAAGAATCGCTATTTTGCAGAATACAAGCGCATGATTATTGATTTTGAATTAGAAGATACGGGACAAGGGTTTCAACTCTCGGTCGCATCGAGTTTGAGGGAAATGGAGATTGGGAAGTAGAGAATCTGAGTTTTCTGAGTTTTGTCCTCGTAGCAAGAGAAAACGCGATCTCGTGGCAAAATAAAAGTGTTCTTCTGTGAATTTCTTATGGACTCGCGCTCCCAACTCGAAGAAGCGATCGCCGATCTGTACTGGGTCAGTGAAAGCGACGAACCGTGGGAAGTTCTGACGCTTGACGGCGAGCCGAATGAAGCCAAGATATCGGAGCTATCGGGAAAGAGCTTGGTAGAAACCAAAGATTTTGAGAAGTTTTTCGCCACTGCCACAACACTGCAGGACTGGCACGACAAGGACGAGAAAGCCGACGTGCGAAAATACCAAGCCCTGGTGAAGTTGCTGCAAGATAATTGCGCGAATTTGCAGGTTTACCGTGCGAGCGAAGTTGAAGTGGATATTTTTGTCATCGGCGAAACCGAAGCAGGGCAATGGATTGCTTTGAAGACAATGGCAGTCGAGACTTGAAAAAAGCACCTCAGTTTCTCAGAGTGCCATAACTTCACAATATTACTCACAATGCCGCATCGCTTTCGAGAATTGCCTCGAGATCGTCGGGAAGTTCCTCAAAGAAATCATATCCGGTGAGCGCTTCGATCGCATCAACTGTCGTCAGATAATCCGTCCAATCCGTATGCTTGACGGATTCATCATTGGGCATATTGACGGCAATGGCTTGGCTGGGTCTGCCTTCAGAATTAATAACTAAAATCACTTTCCACGTCGTTTCGGGAACGACCACGCCATTGCCAATGGTTCCCAAATTGCCATAACCTCCCGCCACGATATACACGGCTTCATCGCCCAACTTGCGAATTAAGTCTCGCTCGAAAGATTCTAACTCGCGCCAAACTTCTCTATTATTCGAGGGACTTTGCGGCATCATATTGCTCATGAAGAACGTCGCGCTATTATCTTCGGGGTCGCTATCGCGATCTGCTGAAGGCGCAATGTGTCCCCTGTCGTATCCGCTCCTGCGATAATCCCTTGGAGACACTTGATAACACGGCACATCGGGGTCTGGACGAAAATTATCTTGGCGTTCGACATCACCGAAATAGCTTGCATTAACAGTCCAGCTTACCCAATTGGCAAGATTTTTCGAGCAATTGTAGGAGATAACGAATTGGTCTTTGGGAATTAAGTAATTATTTAAGTTATCGTAATTGGCATCGCTGGGGTTGCCGAATTTAATCTGCTGCAATGCCAGTTCCGATAAAACACGAGGCTGCACTTCCTCAACTGCGGGTTTCCTTGTCGCTTTTGCTGCCGTAGCGTCTTTTGGGGCATCGGGCAAGCTGGTACAAACGATACCATCCTTGTTACGGTCTAGCTTAAAAACATCCTCCTTAAACAAATCGAAAACGTATTGCGCCTCGGGCTGCGTGGCAAAGTTGCTGCAATTGCAGTCGGTCAAAGCGCACTCGGGGAGATTCAGCGCCAAGGCATTAAACGCAAAACTAAAGAAAACGATCGCAACCGTGGCGATTGCCAATAATATTCGTTTCATTTGCAGAATTCTTAAAGTTTCTGCCATGCTATCACTTCCATGATATTCATGTAGAATCTATACTGTTTTACCGTGTTTAGAGATTTTATATACCTTTTTACTGTACAATAGTAATAGAAAGGTCACAACGGCTATCAATAATGCCAAAAGTAAAACAGACGGTCTATCTGGACGAAGAGATCGTCGAAATCCTTAAAATCCTTGCCGAGCAAGAAGTTCGCAGCGTCCCCAATCTGGTCGAGTCGTTCATCGTGAAGGAACTACGCGATCGCGAACTGTTGCCGCAGCCTGAAATCAAAGTACAGCCAAAGGATGGTAACAAATGAGCGAAACAAGCAAAGCCACCCGCGCTAAAATTCGGATCGGCGAGATTGAAGTTGACGGCTTCATGTTGCCCGATGGGGAGTATCGCATGAGCCAGACGCAAATCGCCGAATGCGTCCAAAAAGACGAAAGTAACGCCCGGAAGTTTTTGACTTCAAAAGCTATCAAAACCTTGCTGGGTGAGGGATATACGCCCGGAAAAAATGAAACCATCGAAGTCGATGCTACACAACAGACGCGAGGGCAAACGCGAATTAAACCGTTCTCCCTCGATGAAACTTCGGCATTCTGGCTCTGGGAGGCATATCGCGGTAACAAAAAAGCGCTCAGTTTGTGCATCGCCTTAATGAGCGAAACCCTGCAACGCCGTTTTGATAATGCTTTTGGCGTTTCCCGTAGCGAGGACGAATACAACGAAAAACTCGCAGAACGAGTTCGGTCTCTCGAAACCAGCTTGGAGGCACTGGAGGAAGGATATGCCATCGATGACGATATTCGGCGGGAAAACGAATTGCTGTGGAAAGTCCTGCGAGACAACGATATCGACCCTTACGAATTGCCGAATAATGAGTGAGAACCAAGAGCCTCTCATTTCTGTCGAAACAACGGAAGCCAAGCGATCGCAAAGTTTGCCCGTGCTAACTTGCAACCAACTCATTGCATGGAAAAAGCGGGTTTACGCGCATCAACAAGGCATTCTCAACGACAAATCGGAACAGAAAACGTTATTTGATATTGCACCGTCGCCCTATGATGTCAAAGCGATTGCGCCATTTAAGCTAAAACTGCATAGCATTAACTTTTGGGAATTCGACGACTGGCAATGGGATGGAACGAACTGCCTGTACTTCGTTATCGACAGCGAATTGCCAATTCTGCTCTACATCGGCGAGACCAAAAATGCCCCAAGAGAGCGCTGGCAGAACCATTATTGCTGGGAATACTTGCAGCGCTATCAGGCACTTCATCACTCTTATCAATTCGAACGCGCTGCGAACATTGCGTTTTTATGGGACGTACCGAGGAAGAATTGGCAGCGCCAAAAGCTCGAAAAGGAACTGATTGCGCTGTGGAAGTCGCCGTTTAATAAGGAGAACTGGGAACAATTCGGGCAGCCGTTCAAGCGGTATGGAACTTAGCAAGTTCGGCGGGGGTTCTCCAAGCCAAGGATTTAACGGGGGTTTCATTTAAAATCTCTGCAATCTCCGCCAACGGGCGATCGTCGCCGAGCAATTGTCGAATGTGTTGCTTTTGCGCGGTAGCAAAGGCGCTAATCGAAGCATTGCCATTGCGATACCACAGCATCTCTTCAGAGCGAGGATACCACGGAGCCAGAGAAATGACTTGGTTTGCCAAAACTTCCGGATCGTCGGCAATGCGATCGCTAAAGAGGAGGGAGTACCAAATATCCTGATGGGTGGCCATGAGGATGCCATCTTCCAGCGAATTCAACAGCCAACAGCCAGTCGAGATGCGCTCGAGGTCGTTGAAAGGAAGCGCAAATTTCTTGGCGATCTTGGCAGTGATGGCAAACATGGATTAAACAATGAAAATTCAACTCGAATCGACATTTTATATTTCAAACGACGCGCGGCGTACCATGACTCGCGAAGACTCAATGGCGACGCGGATATATACAAAAATACTCGTTGACTTTGCCGAGGATTTAACCGAAGAACAATGGTGCGAACTCGAGGAAAAAGGCGAAGAAAATACGGCGGTGGAAGTCGGACACATTCACGCTTATCGATTTAATTTAGAGTATAATCATGATAGCTTGGCATTTATCGGCAGCGATATTAGCGCCGACCTATCTTGACCCTCCCCGCTCTAAAGAGACGGGGATTCGGAAGTAGTCCAGTAACGAACTCTTACAGGCGTAGTCAAAGCGCCGCTACTGACTCCTTTAAGACATAATCCTAAAGTTGCCGCTACTTTTCTTAAAATATTGGCTGCACCATTTGCATCAGCGTTAACTAACCAGCCATT
>NZ_JCAMRX010000044.1:0-52106 GCF_059821285.1 Spirulina sp. LEGE 11439 | reverse complement strand
CACAAGTTTGATGCTTTTCTTGACTCTCTCCAATTTTTGTCCTGTACTTAGGTCGAGAGATTATATCAGTATTTTCTAATTTCTAATTATTTAAAATAATGTTGGCTGAGATCGCAATATTCCCAAGCCATTGATTGCTGAGTATTTACCTGAAAAATTGTTAGTTCAAATGAACCTTGACCTTCGATAAGCTCTTTTTAAGTCTTTGGGGATGTAAGGGATGATTTCGTCAATCGAGCAATTCAGTCTTTTGGAGAGGGTTACGAGGGTGTCGTCAAGCTGTTTTGGGTCGTCGGGAACATAGACCACAATATCACCAACTTGCTTTCCGACTACTCGACAAATTTGATTGAGAGTATCAAAACCAATTCCTTTGGCTTTCCCTTGCTCGAGTTTACCAATAAGTTGCTGAGAGCGATCGCTCAACTTTGCTAATTTTTCTTGAGTTAAGCCGCATTTTTTTCTCGCAATGGGTAAAACAACAATAATAGGCATTTGTGTGCGGGTTTTTGTACTTGAGGTCGAGATGAGTTGTAGATCGGAAGTGCGATCGTCGTGCGATCGCAAGCAAGACCGCTTGAACTCACCTCCAGATCGGGCAGTTTTACTGATTACCTAAGTTTACGCATTTTTCGTAAATTTGTGCAAGTTAATGTTTACAAAATGATACCTTGCTGGAAATTAGCTTGACATGGCAAAATTAAGGCGTGTGCAAATTTACGCAACGTTAATGGATAACTCAACCCAAAATCCGGGAACTGCTGTCATGGAAATCCATATATATTGTCAGAGACTTGTTAACTGGCTTGACGCATTGCAAAAAAAATGGGAACTTCTCGACAATTTGAGTGAGTTCGAGAGAAGATTAGGGGTTAAACGAGGAACAATTCGCAATATTAAGAGTGGTTCTCTGCCAAGATTGGATAAAATTGCTCAAATCGTCTTGGCGACGGGTATAGGCTGGGAAAACTTTGGAAAAATTATCGATCCTAACTCTGATTCTCTCGAACAAAAACAGGCTCAAGAGGAGATGGATGAGCAACAGGACAAAAAGAAGACAATGGAGCAAATTTTGGCAACACTCTTAGAAGTTCGCAAGGATATCAAAATAGTCAAGGAAGCAAACACGAACTCTCTTGGATCGGAAGCATCAGGAAGTAAATTGGCGGAAATGATTGCTGAATGTATCGCGAGTAAAACTGATGAAGAGTTAAAGGTGCAAATGGAGTTTCTCCGCTTTAAAGATATGAGTTGGGAAACTTTTCAAGCGATCGTTAGAGGAACAAGACCGATCGACAACCCCACAGAAGTCGAGCAAATTAAGGTTATTGTAGATCCAATTGTTGATTCTGAAAACCCCGGAAAATATCCCCTAAGTGCGTGGTTGTATACCTTTTTTTCTACGCGATCGAAGTTATAAAAGGCAATAATACGTAAAATGTTTTTGTTAATCCACAAAGCGTCTGCTTTCTTCAACTATTAGCTCGATACCGACTCGACACTCAATCCCCCAAAATTCGATGGCTTGAATATCTGTAACAATATTTATTTCTTTTCGTCGCCATAGAGTTTCGTCTTTATACCAGCGCATTGCTTTGCATTCATAGTTCGTTAACTTCCCATCCAACCTGAGCATCCGTTTCCTGTACTCCAATTCATCCGGATAATTTAAGCAGGCTACATTTTCTCCGATAAACTCATCAGGTGCTTTTTGATTGGCCAATAATGCAGCAGGGTTAGCGAACATCAAGGTTTCATTGTGCATCGCTACGATGTAAACCGGATCCGGAGAACTATACAAACTATTTAAATCGATTTCTTGAGTATTCATTGCTCCAAGAAGAAAAATATGGTTAGAAAATTCTCGAAAATGCTGATTTCTAGAAGCATTGGAGTGTCAAATTAATCGACAAAGCGCTTGGTCTCCTCAACCATTAGCTCGATACCGACTCGACACTCAATCCCCCAAAATTCGATGGCTTGAATATCTGTAACAATATTTATTTCTTTTCGTCGCCATAGAGTTTCGTCTTTATACCAGCGCATTGCTTTGCATTCATAGTTCGTTAACTTCCCATCCAACCTGAGCATCCGTTTCCTGTACTCCAATTCATCCGGATAATTTAAGCAGGCTACATTTTCTCCGATAAACTCATCAGGTGCTTTTTGATTGGCCAATAATGCAGCAGGGTTAGCGAACATCAAGGTTTCATTGTGCATCGCTACGATGTAAACCGGATATGGAGAACTATACAAACTGTTTAAACCGATTTCTTGAGTATTCATTGCTCCAAGAAGAAAAATATGGTTGGAAAATTCTCGAAAATGCTGATTTCTAGAAACATTGGAGTGTCAAATTAATCGACAAAGCGTTTGGTCTCCTCAACCATTAGCTCGATACCGACTCGACACTCAATCCCCCAAAATTCGATGGCTTGAATATCTGTAACAATATTTATTTCTTTTCGTCGCCATAGAGTTTCGTCTTTATACCAGCGCATTGCTTTGCATTCATAGTTCGTTAACTTCCCATCCAACCTGAGCATCCGTTTCCTGTACTCCAATTCATCCGGATAATTTAAGCAGGCTACATTTTCTCCGATAAACTCATCAGGTGCTTTTTGATTGGCCAATAATGCAGCAGGGTTAGCGAACATCAAGGTTTCATTGTGCATCGCTACGATGTAAACCGGATCCGGAGAACTATACAAACTATTTAAATCGATTTCTTGAGTATTCATTGCTCCAAGAAGAAAAATATGGTTAGAAAATTCTCGAAAATGCTGATTTCTAATTGTAAGATGGATTTCTACTAGATTTAACCTTTGCATTGCTTCTGTTAAAGCACTACGATGCACGTCAATCTTATCAGCAAGGGAGAAATCAGAGCAATTAATAGTAACCCCTAATGCCACTCCGTAATTATACACTGGAATGGGAGTGATGTCGAGTGTTATCGAATCTGTAGCAATTCCCTCATATAGTTCGGGAATCTCGCATAAATCAATGAATTTTTGGATGAGAGCATCAAAGAGTTTCATTACTGTTCTCAAGGAAGATGGATTAGTAATAATTTTCGATTATATCTCTTTTGGCTATTGTTTTGCGTGAACTTTACTGAAAGTTGTATCTAGTCCAACCTAAAATAGTTCGATCGCATGATTTTTTTTACACAAATAGCGTACTACTCAAAGTAATACTTTCTCGATAATCGATCGCATTTGTAGAGGAATAAAATCTTACTCCCCTACACAATAAAAAACAAGTTAAAGAGAACAATTAAGTTAATATCTTTACCCCATCACTTAATTGTCTGGCTCAACTTGCATCGCTTCCTCGATCCAACTATCAAAAGTTTCCTGATTCTTCTCGATCCACTCCTCTGCATGACGAGAAATATCTTCTGGTTTGTCTTCTCCTTCACGCATAAGTCTGTTCTGAGCGCTAATATCTGCAATAGGAATTTCAATCAGTTCAAATAACTTTTTTGCGGCAGGATTAGCAGCGAGAAACTCTTTATTGGCAGTAATCCTCTCGCGATCGATCGCAAAACCCAAATTTTTGTCTTGGAATGTGGTGTCTTTTTCCGAGACATCCCCCTGTTCTTTGGGTAGGCTTGTATAAGGAACTTCCAGCCAGATAGTATCTTCACCAAGTTTTAAGACCTCTCCCAACCACATAGGAATCCAAGTGAAAAATAAAACAGATTCTCCTTCCTTGTGACGAGTAATTGTATCGGCAATTAAAGCCGCATATTTTCCTTGATCGTGTTCTACTGTCTCGCGCAAACCATAAGTATCTAAATGGTGTTCGATCGCTAACTCGCATCCCCAACCCGGATTACATCCAGTTAAATTAGCTTTGCCATTGCCATCGCTGTCGAAAAGTTTGGCAATTTCCGGGTCTTTTAACTGGTCTAAATGGGTAATATTATGCTCTTCGGCAGTCTTCTTATCAACTTGATATCCTTGTACTGTATCTGAAACAATAACTCCCATTTTCTCTAATTTTTCATCACCCCCACTCTTTTCATAAACCCCCGCAAGGAGTCTTTCCCAATGAATCGCGGTATAATCTAAATCACCATTAGCGAGGGCGATAAACATGGCTGCTGGTTCAATTTCTCTGGTTTCTTCAACCTCATACCCTAATTTTTCTAAGGCTTTGTTGACAATTTCGGTTTGAAAGTCTTCTTCTGCGATGCCAGCATGAACGGGTTTCACTGTTACGCCATCTCCCGGAAGTTCTTGGCTCTGTTCAGAAGAACTTTCGTTAGGAGAAACTGTTGGCTGACAAGCCATTGCACCCGAAAGTAAACCAGCAAAAAGAACTGCAAGTGTGAGTTTTCTCATTGTCGTATAAGTCATTGATCGTAAGTATATTCTCCTTTTTATTCTTTTCTGTCAACTCTTAAATATTTTCCTCGCTTCTTCAACTCTGTTTTAAAACAGGTCGAGCTTCCGTTGCTTTATATTATTGGTGTAGAGTCAAATATGGACGCTGAAGCGCTTTAACAACTTTGAGACGCACCTAATGGAAACTTTATTAATTTTAGTAACAGGAATCTTTATCTTTGCTTTTGGCTCTGCGATCGGGAGTTTTTTAAATGTTGTTGTTTATCGAATTCCGGCTAAACTTTCTCTTATTTCTCCACCCTCTCGCTGTCCGCACTGTTTAACAAAACTGGGAAAAGGAGAAAATATTCCCATCTTGGGTTGGTTGCGTCTCAAAGGTAAATGCAAGCATTGTCGAGCTAATATTTCTCCTCGCTATCCTCTGGTTGAAGCGGCAACGGGGATATTATTTTTACTCGTTTTTTGGCGCTTTGGTACAACGGGGGAAACCTTTGGCTATTGGGTGTTTTTAAGTTGGTTACTCGCCCTCTCTCTCATCGATTTTGATACATTTACGCTACCCAATGCCCTAACTCAATCCGGTTTAATGATGGGTTTGGGATTTATGCTGTTTTGGGGATGGCAAGAAACCGGGACAATTGCCGGCAGTCTGGAAAGTTTAGTGACGGGAATTAGCGGCGCTGTCGTGGGATTGTGGTTATTTGAAGCGATCGCTTTTATCGGCTCCTTGGTTTACGGACGTAGGGCAATGGGAGCCGGAGATGCTAAATTAGCTGCCATGCTAGGAACGTGGTTGGGCTGGAAACTCTTGCTCTTGGCGGGTTTTCTCGCCTGTGGATTGGGAGCTTTCGCCGGTGGGGGAGCAATAGTAATGGGATGGTTAAAACGCGATCGCCCTATGCCCTTTGGACCCTTTTTAGCGATCGGTGCCATACTCACTGTCTTTTGGGGGGAAACCATCCTCTCAACCTATTTCAACCTATTTTTTCCCCTCAACTAACCCGCGATCGCGCTACACGCTAGGATCGGAAGCAATTAACAACAAGTCCAACCCTTGATAAGATGAACTCTGTATCTTGGATTACCTTAAAAACGACCAGTACGCGCTGGGAAGCCGAACTCATGCAGCAAATCCTCATGAGTTACGATATCCCTTGTCGTCTTGTCAATGTTGGGGCTAGCGGCTGTTTTCTCTCTGGACAAGCGGCGATCCAAGTGTTTCCCCAAGACAAATGGACGGCATTGCTGTTATTGAGTCCCAAGGAAGAAGAACTCGAACCCGAGTAATTGTTTCCCAACAAAAGATAAAAATTTTTTATTAGATTATGTCTTTATTAGACTGGTTTGCCAATCGAGAAAAATCTGAAATTGCAGATCGACAACACCAAGAACGAGAAATCGCTGATGGACTATGGACAAAATGCCCCAGTTGCGGCGTTTTAACTTATACCAAAGACTTACAGGGCAATCTCATGGTTTGTTCTGAATGCGACCATCATATGAGAGTGGACAGCGACGAACGCATTTGCCAACTGATCGACCCGAAAACTTGGAAACCTTTAAATGAGGACGTTCAACCCCTCGATCCTCTCAATTTCCGCGATCGCAAACCCTACAAAGATCGCTTGCGAGACTATCAAGCGAAAACCCAATTAAAGGATGCCGTACAAACCGGAACCGGACTCCTCGATGGCTTACCCGTCGCCCTCGGTGTCATGGACTTTCGTTTTATGGGGGGAAGTATGGGATCGGTTGTCGGGGAAAAACTCTGTCGCCTCATTGAGTATGGTACAAATGAGGGATTGACAGTAATCATTATTTGTGCATCTGGCGGCGCGAGAATGCAGGAAGGAATGCTGAGCTTGATGCAAATGGCGAAAATATCCGGTGCTTTAGAACGCCATCGCCAAGCCAGATTGCTTTATATTCCCGTGTTAACGCATCCGACAATGGGGGGAGTGACTGCCAGTTTTGCCATGTTAGGGGATGTCATTTTAGCCGAACCTAATGCAGCGATCGGCTTTGCCGGACGGCGAGTGATCGAACAAACTTTACGAGAAAAGCTTCCTGATGATTTCCAAACCTCTGAATATTTATTGCAACATGGATTTGTCGATGCGATCGTTTCTCGCCTACAGTTAAAGAAAACGATCGCCCAATTAATCGGTCTGCATCAACCTTTTTATCCGATCGATGCCGGACTTTCTTTTTCAATGAACAAGGAACAGTTAACAATGAACAATGAACGGTTAACCGTTAATAATGAACAATAAACAGTTAACAGTTAACAGTTAACAATGAAGAGTTAACAACTAATAACCAATAACTAATAACCAAATTTGAAAATTCGCTCAAACTATTGCCTGCTGCCTCCCTATATTTTGCCCCAAAGCGTGACGATCGCTTTGGCGTTAATTTGTACCTTGGTTTTTACAGCAAGCTGGCCGGCTTTAATTTGGCTGGCGGAACGTTTAGCTCATGCAGTGGGAGAGGGAGATATTAACACTAGCGCCCAAATTGCCGGGTTATCGATGGGGGTATTTTTTGTGCGCGCGATCGCCCTCTACGGCCAAGATTCCCTTATGGCCAAAGCCGCCTTACAAATTGCCCTCGATCTGCGGAAAAAAGTTTACGCACACACACAAAAACTGGGCTTGAGTTATTTTGAAACCACGAAAACTGGAGATTTATCTTATCGTTTAACCGAAGATATCGATCGCATTGGTGAAGTGGTCAATCAAATTTTTCATCAATTTGTTCCCTGTGTATTGCAACTCATTGTCGTGTTGGCTTCGATGATTTATCTCAATTGGCAGTTAACCCTTGCCGCTTTCATCGTTGCTCCTGCAATGGCAATTTTGGTGGGGATTTTTGGCGATCGCCTGCTCAAATATTCCCATCGCTCTCAAAGTCGCATCTCGAATTTGTCGGCCTTATTAATTGAATTTTTTAGTGGTATTCGTCTCGTACAAGGTTTTGCCGCAGAAGAATTCACCCTCAATCGCTTTATGCAGGAAGCAGAAGCCAATCGACGAGCAAAATATACCGCAGAACGAATTAAAGCCTTTCAAATGGTTGTGGTCGGCTTTCTTTATGCGTGCAGTTTTATTTTTGTCTTCTTTCTCGGGGCATGGCAAATCTCTCAAAATAATCTGACAGGAAGCGAGTTTATCGGTTATTTAGCAGCCGTGGGAATGCTAATCGATCCGATTACAATTACCACGAATAATTACAACGCATTCAAACAAGGAGAAGCCTCAATCGATCGCATTTTTGATATTTTAACAATCAAACCTACTATTGAGGAAAAATCTCATGCGATCGCATTGCCCCCTACTTCGGGAAAAGTAGAATTTCGCCGCGTCAGTTTTAGTTACACCTCGGAAAAACAAGTCTTACACGACCTCAATTTTATTGCTCGTCCTGGAGAAACAATCGCTTTAGTCGGGCATTCAGGGGCTGGAAAAACAACATTAGTGAACCTTTTACCGCGCTTTTACGATCCCGGTGAGGGAGAAATTTTCATTGATGGAATTGATATTCGCGATGTTTCTCTCACCAGTCTGCGCCGACAGATTGGCATTGTCCCCCAAGAAACCATGTTATTTTCCGGCACGATCGCAGATAATATTGCGTTTGGCCAACAAGATTTAGATTTTGCTGCCATTGAAGCAGCCGCTAAAATTGCCAACGCTCACCAGTTTATCAGCCAATTCAGCCAAGGATATCACACTTATGTAGGGGAACGCGGCACGACCTTATCAGGAGGACAGCGCCAACGCATCGCGATCGCTCGGGCAGTCTTCTTCAATCCTCACTTACTCATTCTCGATGAAGCCACCTCTGCCTTAGATTCAGAGTCGGAAGCACTGGTACAAGAAGCCTTAGAACGTATTATGCGCGATCGCACGGTATTTGTTATCGCCCATCGTCTCGCTACAGTCCGCAAAGCCGATCGTTTGTTAGTGTTAGAAAATGGCAGAATTATCGAGTTAGGAACCCACAAGGAGCTAATCGCGAAAAATGGTCGTTATTCTCAATTTTACGCGCAACAATTTGCAGGTTAAATAAGGTAAATCAAGTGTTTTTTATCCCTCCCTCGACTAATTGAGAGACAGCCGGTAATAGATCGGAATTAATATCACAATAGAAGCGATCTCGTTTTTGAATGCCTTTCACAACTTCCGCAAGATTGGCATTTCCTTTTCTCGCTCCCAAACCATTCACCGCACATTCAATTTGTCTCGCACCCGCATCTAAAGCGGCTAAAGAATTAGCAACCGCAAAACCGAGATCGTCGTGACAATGGACGGAAAGAATACAGCGATCGCAGTTGGGAACGCGATCGCGCAAGTTATCAATCAATTGAGAAAATGTATCGGGTGTTGAGACTCCCAAACTATCCGCAATATTAATCGTCGTTGCGCCGTTTGCGATCGCAATTTCGACTGTTTGACAAAGAAAATCAAAGGGACTGCGAGTAGCATCAAAAGCCGTCCATTCAATATCGTTACAATGATTTTTCGTTAAAGTAATGCTTGATGCGATCGTTTCTAACGTCTGCTCTTGACGAAGGCGATCGGGGAGATTAATATTGGCATAGAGGTGAATGCGACTGCATTTAGCAGCTTGGACAGCTTCAATCCCTTGTACGATCTCCGTTTCTTTTGCACTGGTTAAGGCACAAATAATTGCCTTTTTCATCTTCCGAGCAACGGTTACGAAATCTGCAAAGTCTTGGGGCGATCGACCCGGATAGCTGACCTCAATGATATCTACTCCCAGTTTTTCGAGCAACTTGGCAACTTCTAGTTTATGTTGTTGTTTGAAGCAAACACCGGGCATCAATTCGCCATCCCGGAGCGTAGTATCTAAAATAAATACTTTTTCAGCTAATATTTTGTTTGACATTATTTTCCCCAATGTTTTCAAAAAGCGCGATCGGGAATGATTCCCAAAAGCAAAAAAAAAGCACAACTCTTTTGGCTCTTAAGTCTATGAGCAATCGCCTCTTTTTTTGTATAAAATTTAACAAAAAAATAACAATTTAGCAGATTGTCAGATGCGATAATCAATATCAGAAACGACTCTCAATCGAGAGAAAGAAATTAATATCAGTCGTTCGCATTTTTAGAATAACTAATATTCTTGGCTAAAGCACTTTTCCTTAAAGTCATTAGTAGTTATTCTCGATTTATTCTGGGATCGTTTCGTGCCAGTTTTTTCTAATTTTCTCTATTGTACAACGCCATAATCATTAAAAGTAGGCTGTGATGGATGAAATTTGTAGAAAACACAAACAGAATTGCCACAAAGTCATCTGAAAAAAATGCCTAAATCGAACAAAAAGAAATACGTGCTAATCATTCCAGATGGTGCGGGAGATTTGTATCGCGATCGCACTGGAAAATCGCCTCTTGCTTTAGCTCAAATTCCCTATATCGATCGCATCGCCAGATTAGGTGTATGCGGTCGCATACAAACCCTTTTTCCTTCTCTCCCTCGAGGCAGTTTAGTGGCACAACTGGGAATGTTGGGTTGGAATCCAGACCAATATTACCCCAAAGGTAGAGCCTCAGCAGAAATATTGGCAAGCCATAGAATCCATCTCAATCGTAAAGATTTGGCATTTAGAGCTAATTTTGTCCGCATCGAAGATAAAGTCTTGAAGAGCTACAATGCCGATTATATTAAAAGCGATCGTGCAATTCCTTTAGTTGAAAAAATAAATACTCATCTTGGTACTCAATTTCCCAATATTGAGCTTTATCATAATCGCGATTTTCGCAATACCCTAATCCTTCGCGATGTCGGTATTAGTGCCAAGCAATTAATTTGTATTGAACCTCACGAAAATGTAGGTTGTGAGTTCGATATTTCCCAGCTAATTAGAGGTCAAGATCCACAGAGTCAGTGTGTTGCCGATCGGATTAATAACTATCTAGTGCAAGTCAATAATATTCTTCGCTCTGAAACAGCAAATACCATCTTTCCTTGGAGTGTATCAGAAGCATTTCACTTACCTTCATTTTCTGAGAATACAGGTTTTTCCGATAAAGTTGGTGTCATTGGTGCAATGGATTTTTTACACGGAATTGCGATCGCAGGATCGATGGATTTTTTCCCCGTCGGTTCCGGTTGTCCCGACACTGACTTTTACGCCAAAGGCCAGAAAATTATTGAGCTGATCGAGTCTGATTATAGTTTAATGATTTGCCACATTAACGCCCCAGATGAAGCCTCTCACATGGGCGATCTTAACTTAAAAATAAGCACTTTAGAAGCGATCGATAAATTCATCGTTCAACCCGTATATCAGTATTTTAAAGAACATTTACATGAATTAGGTGCCGTGATGATAGTTCCCGATCACTATAGCAATGTTCTACCTCAACAAAACAAAAGAAAGCGAAATCAAGCTCACTCTCTCGATCCCGTTCCCTTTGCACTTTGGAATGGTAAAGATAATGACATTATTGAGGAATTTACTGAAGAAAGCAGTATTAAAGGTCAATATGGAAAAGAACCACTCCCTTCTCTTTCTCTCATTCAGCTTTTGACAGAAAACAACAAACAAACTCTACCCAATCTCAGCGATCAATCTATCAAAACAGAGCGAGAAGCTCTGGGACTTGCTTATTTTAGTCAAGTTTTGGACTCTCCCAGTAAATTAGAGAAATGGGCAGAAACTTCTATCCCAATTGGTTAGAGCCAATCTATGGTCTCAAAAAAATCTCAAAATTTCAGATATCAAAGTATTTAAAAACAGGATGTTTATGAAAGTTTCAAACCGAGTAAATTTTGATTTTAAGGATGCGACACGCGATCGCAGTCAGGAAATTAGTGCTTTTGCTCAATTACGCGATCGATATCACAAAATTTATATTATCGTCTCTCCACCGAGATGTAGTTCGACCGCATTTGCGAGAGCTTTTTGGGAACAGCCTACTATCGGTTATTACAGTCACGAGCCGTTCGATATAACTTATCATAAAAATCTCGATTTAAGTCATGTTTTACCTCAGCTTAAAACTCCCCTTCATTTAAAATCAATCAAACAACACTGTAATAGCGAATTAGCCCGAGAATTAATCATTAAAGAGATGTCTTTCCAAGTTGGAGAAAACTTCCCTTTTTTAGTTGCCTTAACTCAAGAGCCAATTATGTTTTTAATTCGAGATCCCCGACTCAGTATCGCGTCCAGAATGGCAAAACGGGAAGAAGGAGGAGGAAACCCACTTTTTCCCTACATTGAATCGGGTTGGGAATTGCTCCTCGCTCAAATTGAATACTGCCAGCAACAAAACCTTGCCTACAATATTGTCGATGCGACGGATTTTAGAAACCAGCCTCAAGCTATTTTCAAACAAGTTTTTGCTCAATTAAAACTTCCTTTTCATCAAGAAATGCTCTCTTGGCAACCTTGTCAAAATATTGCCATTGATAATCTAGACGGTCAGCAAACCTATTGGTATCGTCGAGTATTAAATAGTACCAAGATAGAGCCAGCCACCGAAATTATTCCCTCTCTTGATTCATTTCCAATCACGGGAGGATTTCGAGACCACGTTGCCAAATGTCTCGAAATCTATCGCTTTTTAGGTGCTTTGCCAGAAAAGATAACTGGCGATCGCTAAAGTTTTTCAACAAGAGCAAATCTATTAGAAATGGAAAAAAGTGGTTTGAATTTTTTCAGTCTGCAAAAAAGGCTTATTCCACGATGCACAATTCATTGAGTTTTGCTTTATTGAAAATCGGGGTAAATGCTGTAATTCACTTTTAAAAATACGGAGGAAATCCAAAAATGCAAGAACGAACTGGAATTCTCGCTGCTGTTGGCAACACGCCTTTAGTCAAGTTAGAAAAATTACTCGATCGCCCAAAATTCAACCTCTATGCCAAATTAGAATTCTTAAATCCGGGAGGGAGCATTAAAGATCGACCCGCAACGCAAATGCTCTTAGAAGCATTCAAAAAAGGAAAAATCGACAAACACACGACCATTGTTGAATCGAGTTCGGGAAATCTCGCGATCGGTTTGGCTCAGGCTTGCGCGTATTTAGAACTGAGATTAATTTGCGTCATGGATATCAAATCCACGATCGCTAACCGTAAAATCGTCGAGGCGTATGGTGCCACCGTTGATTTAGTTGAAGATCCCGATCCCGTGACAGGCGGGTTTTTACAAGCTCGCATTCAACGAGTACGAGAATTACTCGATCGCACCCCCAATAGCTTCAACTGCAATCAGTACGCGAATACCGATAATCCCTTGGCCCATCATCAAACAATGGGGGAAATTGCTACAGCATTAAGCGATCGTGTCGATTATCTCTTTTGTGCTACCAGTAGTTGCGGCAGTTTGCGCGGTTGTGCGGAATATATTACCCAACACGGACTTAAAACTCAAATTGTGGCCGTAGATGCGCGAGGTAGTGTTATCTTTGGCGACGAACCGAAAAAACGTTTAATTCCGGGTCACGGTGCCAGTCGAGTTCCGGAATTATTTCAACCCGACTTGGCTGGTACTCACGTTTTAATCTCAGATCTGGAATGCGTGACCGGCTGTCGGCGCTTACTCAACCGAGAAGCGATTTTTGCTGGCGGATCTTCAGGTGCGATCGTTGCAGCAATCTTAAAGTTTCAGGAACAAATTCCCGCCGATGCTAACTGTGCTGCTATTTTTTACGATCGCGGGGAGCGCTATCTCGATACCGTGTATTCGGATAGTTGGGTTTACGAACATTTTGGTAATGCTGCCTGTTTCTGGTCTCCCACGGCGGCTCAACGCGAAACTACTGTCAATCAATCAACATGAACTCGAACTCAGGCAACTTATTATTGTTAACCGGAGATGAAATTGACGAATTGCTGCGCGATCGCGAACAAGACATCCTTGAAGCTGTCAAACTCGCTTATCAGGCCCACGATCGCGGCAATACCATCATGCCCGCCAATTCTTATCTCCGCTTTCCCAACAAAGAAAAAGAGCGAATTATTGCCAAACCCGCCTATTTAGGGGAAGGGTTTGAAGTCGCAGGGATTAAGTGGATTTCTTCCTTTCCGGGCAATTTAGCCAAGAATTTAGAGCGAGCTTCGGCGGCCTTAATTTTGAATTCTATCGAAACCGGTCGCCCGACGGCTATCCTAGAAAGTTCGATTATTAGTGCCAAGCGTACCGCCGCCAGTGCCGCTTTAGCCGCTCAATATCTTTGGCCGCAAGAGACCGTTTCTGGAGTGGGTTTAGTGGGTTGCGGGTTAATTAACTTTGAAACCTTGCGCTTTTTGCTCGCTGTTTATCCCGATATTGCGAATCTCAATCTTTACGATTTAAGTCAAGAGCGGGCAGAACAATTTAAAAGTAAGTGCTTGCAATTAAAATCCGATTTGAATATTCAAATCTGCCCGAGTTTTGCAGCATTATTAGAGCGATCGCCCATCGTTTCCCTAGCAACTACTGCCGTTAATCCTCACATTCATTCTCTCGATGATTGTTGTGAAAAAGCAGTGATTTTACATATTTCTTTGCGAGATTTTCTGCCCGAAGTTATTTTACAAGCCGATAACATTGCCGATGATATCGAGCAAGTTTGCAGTAATAATACTTCTTTGCATTTAACCGAGCAGCAAGTTGGCGATCGCAATTTTATTCGCGGCACATTAGGGGGAATTCTCAATGGGAAAATTGCTCCCGACAATTCTCAAAAACCCGTGAGTATTTTCAACCCCTTTGGTTTGGGAATTCTCGATATGGCCGTGGCTAAATTAACTCAAACTCTGGCACGAGAACGACAATTTGGGACTATCGTACCTTCCTTTTTCCCCAAATCTTGGCTGGAAAGATAAGCGATCGCAACCCTATAATAGCCAATGCAAGCGCAACTCTAGAAGCCCAAACCTTAACCGAGAATGACTCAAACCTCCCTCAGTGAAACCCAGAGTAGCGTCGATCTCGGTGCTTTAGCCAAAAATGCAGCGACCATTCTCACCTTGCAAGCCGCAGGTGTCACCCTGACCTACCTCGCACAAATTTTTCTCGCACGGTGGATGGGGAAAACCGAGTATGGCCTCTATGAATATGTCATTTCTTGGTCGTTAGTTCTCGCCATTCCCGCCAGTTTGGGCTTACCTCGTGCCGTCTTGCGCTTTATCTCGGAATACCGCGTCCGTCAAGAATGGGGGCAATTACGAGGCTTAATTTTGAGCAGTTGGCAATTAACAGCAGGAGTGGGTTTGCTCCTCTGTTTGGGTGCAACTGAAATCATTGCGCTCCTCGATCGTCACGGGAGCTTTCCCTATGCCTCGGTTTTGCTCATCGGCGTTTGGCTCGTCCCCCTACAGGCATTAATTCAACTCCAAGAAGATATGGCTCGTGGAGTGGATAATATCCCGTTAGCCTATGGACCATCAAAGGTACTCTGGCCGCTTTTGGTGCTGGGAAGTGGGTTTTTCCTCTTGCACCAAAATCTCGGCTTGACAGGGACATCGATGATCCGCATGGCACTTCTGACCCTATTAATCGTAGTGGTCTTTCAAGTTTCCTATCTGTGGCTCAAATTTGAGCGGGAAATTGGCGATGCAAAACCCATTTACAAACCTCGTCAATGGCTGTTAGTGGCACTTCCTTTGTTATTAGATCGGACGTTTGAAGTGCTGTTAACTCAAACCGATATTCTCATGGTGGGATCCCTAGTCGGGGCTGGGGCGGTGGGAATTTACAGTGCGGCAGTGAAAACGGCATTATGGGCTAATTTTGTTTTACAGAGTCTTAATTTGGTCGCCTCTCCCGCTTATGCCATTCTTTATGCCAAAGGCGATCGCGAAGGCTTACAAAAAGTAGTCGGTGCAGTAACTCTCTGGATTTTTGCCCCTTCGGTAGCGATCGCTATCAGTTTAATAATTTTTGCTCAACCCATTCTCAGCATTTTCGGTCCGGAATTTGTAGCAGCACAGTGGGCATTAAAAATTCTCATTATCGGTCAGTTAGTCGATGTTTTATGCGGCTCTGTCGGTAATTTAATGGTGATGACCGGCCATCAGAATAAATCGGTTGTTGTTTCCAGTTGTTGCGCCTTGGTTAATGTGGGATTAAATGCCATTTTAATTCCTCGATTTGGCGCAATGGGAGCTGCGATCGCTACCACTTGTACTGTGATTGCTTGGAATATTTGGCTCTGTATTTTAGTGATAAGATATATCAAAATAAATCCATCCATTTTATATAGTTTTGGAATTGGTAAAGATTTTATATCTCATTAAAATTTCGTCTGTTTTTTTGTTACAATTTATACGAAGTTAGATAAAATCATTCTAAGTATGCAAGTAACACCTTTATTAACACAGAAAAATTCTTTTGAAAAGCGAGTAATTAATTTTTATCCCGGCCCTGGAGCGCTTCCTTTACCCGTACTGAAACGAGTTCATACAGAACTTTTCAACTTTAATGGGACGGGGATGAGTGTCATGGAAATTAGCCATCGCAGCCCCGAAATTCAGTTCATCATTGATGATAGCGCCGATCGCATTCAACGATTAATGAACTTGGGTGATGAATTTGAAGTCGTTTTTTTACAAGGTGGCGGATCGCTGCAATTTCTCATGGTACCAATGAACTTTTCCGGTCAAGGCGATCGTATCGATTACATTGATACGGGATATTGGACTGAAAAAGCAATTCGAGCCGCACAAAGTTTAGACAGAGACTTAGGGATTATTGCTTCTTCAAGCGATCGCGATCATACCTACGTCCCCAATCTCAATCGCATTCAATTGAGAGATAAAACAAAATATTTACACATTTGCAGCAATAATACGGTGGTAGGAACTCAGTTTCATGATTTTCCCAAATTACCGGTTCCGCTTATTGTGGATGCGAGTTCCGATTTTATGAGCAAAGCGATCGATACAAACAATGTAAATTGTATGTACGCTCACGCTCAAAAAAACGTCGGACTTTCTGGTGTTACAGTCGTTCTAATTCGTAAAGAAATGTTAGCAAAAATTTCTGAGAATTTACCCGAACTGTTAGACTACCGTACTCACGTCAAACGAAAATCTAATTACCATACTCCACCTTGTTTTTCAATTTATATCACATGGCATATTTTGCGCTGGATTGAAGAAGATATCGGCGGACTGAACAACCTCGGAGAAATCAATCAGAAAAAAGCCAATACACTTTATAACTGTATTGATGCAAATTCCTTATATTCTTGTCCGATTGAGAAAGATTCGCGTTCCCAGATGAATGCCGTTTTTACGCTTTCCACTCCAGTATTAGAAAAACAGTTCATCCAAGAAGCGCTTGAAGCCGGAATTGTCGGAGTAGCCGGACATCGCACCCGAGGAGGATGTCGAGTTAGTCTTTACAACGGGGTCACCTTAGAAGCAGTAGAAACTTTGGTAGAATTTATGGAAAAATTTGCTAAAAAACATTAGTTCTCAATTAAATTCCTTTATCTTTTGAAGATGGGTTAAAAACAGCTATACCCATCTTTTTACGATAGATTTACTTTTTAAGTATAGGAGCGACAATTGTTTTTTTAGACCAATACTGAGAAGGTACAGGTGGGTTTACATCAATAACCTCAAAATCGATCTGGGAAAAACCAGCTTCTCGCAATAGTTTTTGATGTTCTTCGGGTATTTCAGTAGCGACACGGGAAAAATAGGTAAATGTTCCACTTTGTTTGAGTAGCCGACCCGCTTCTTGAAAAAACTCGTGTTGGTGGAAAGTTCCTGCATCCTCTGAATTTAGCGGGACAGTATCAAACAAAATCCCATCAAAACTCTCATCATCAAAACGCGAACTTACCTCTTGCCAAAATCCTTGAACAATTTCCATCCTTCCTGTATTTAAGGCTTCAGGATATTTCTTGTACGCATATTCGCGTACATCTGGATGTGCCTCGACGATCGTATGTTTCTCAATATCAGGAGAGTCTTGAATAAATCCTGCTGATATTCCAAGTCCAAAGCCTAATTCTAGGACTTGTCCGCCATTTGATGTTGCAATTGAGGCCAACTTCTTCATATAAGGAATTTCCCAGTCCTGCATTACTTCAACATCATTGATGATTAATTGATCGGGAGTATAAGTAGCCTTTTCTTGTATCCACTTTTGTTGTTTCGCATCCATAGCTTTATATTCTTTAACGAGTTTTACGTATTGTAAATTGGAGGTTTCCCATTTTAAAAGTAGGATTTCAGTGTACCACGCCTTCGTATATCGCAAGTGGCACAATGTAAACCACCACCGAAAACATAATGGTCTTTAAAATCAACCAAAATTGGCTTTAAACCTATCTCCTTGAAAAACTTAATTGTTGGCTCTTCGCTCCTTTCAACAACGACTCGCTTTTCATCAATCATCAGAATATTCATAGATAGCCAACGGCTTGACATATGAAATTCAGCATTCGCGATACCTCTAGGAGGAAAAAGAATCTCCCATCCTCCTTTTTTAAACATATCGAGGATATCTGGTGAAATGCACTGGCGATCGGGGCAAGATAAAACGCGCCCTTCACCAATAGGAACCCAAGTTGCATCCATATGGATGGGACTTGGATCGCGGAACTTAACAGTATGAACTCGGTACTCGGAACCGAGATGCCTCTGCATCCACTGAATTCCCAAATCATTCGTCACTTGGCTTCTCTGGGCCAAGATATCTTGGCCAAAGCGGGTGAAATCAGCCGCATCGAAGCAAGGTTCCGACTCAGTAGTAATGAAGCGACCATTCAACGGGCCAATACTATCGGGTACCTCAGATTCTCCTCGGAAGAAAGCCATATCTTCTTCAGGATAGTCCCAATCGTAGAGTTCTTCTGACATCTTGGGCTTAGGAGCCGCCGTCCATCGCGCCCCTTGTTGGAAGTATTCTTGAATGAGAGGGCGATAGCGCAAAAACTCAAAATAGCGGCATCGCTGAGACATGGATGCTTCAATAATCTCATCACCGATCACAAGTAAGACATCTCTCGCATCAGCATTAAAAAACCCTGCCGATTCAAAGTAAGGTGTTTTGAAGATGCGATCGGCATAATCGACGGATTCCGGTCGTCGGACAATGACTCCTTCTTCTTCTAATACCTTTTGGAGATTGTCGAGGGCTTTCGCAGCCTTCTTGACTAAATCTGCTGGGTATATCTGTCCGCCATTCTGTTCGTAGAAGTCCCAGTAATCCTTGCGGATAAAGGTTTTCATCTCATGTGTTAAAACAGGTGCCGTCACTCCATCAATCGTACCAACAATGATTTCTTCGAGGGGATCCCATTCGTTATAGCTACAGACTGGGGAGTTCGTCATCTTCTCATCTCCATTAACAAAATGTCTAAAAATTAAACCTTGCTCAGGATAACAGATCGGTTTGATTTCGCAAGATGACCTTTAACATAAATCAACATCGAACCCCAAATATCATGTAAGCTAACGAAGATTCTGCTCTGCTCGATCTCGTAAATATTAGCGATCGCAACCTTCTAACAACGATCGAACGACAATTTTAGAATCCCAAAATCAAAATATAACAAAAGAATGACCCAAACTTCTCTTGGTGAAACTGACAGCAGTCTTAGACTCAATGTTTTGGCACAAAATGCAACAATGATTCTGTTGTTGCAAGGTGCAGGAATGGTTTTGACTTACCTCGCGCAAGTCTTTCTTGCCCGATGGATGGGAAAAACCGAATATGGTATTTATGAATATGTCATTTCTTGGTCGTTAGTGCTTGCTATTCCTGCAAGTTTGGGTTTACCGCGTGCCGTCTTGCGATTTATTTCAGAATATCGCGTCCGACATGAATGGGAAGAGTTAAGAGGGTTAATTTTAATCAGTTGGAAGTTTACAATCGGAGTAGGCTTACTTCTCTGTTTAGGAGGAACTGAAGTCATTTTTTTCTTCGATCGTTATAATAACTTTACTTATACTCCTATTCTGCTGATAGGAATTTGGTTAATCCCTCTACAAGCATTAATCTTATTACATGAAGATATGGCCAGAGGCGCTGATAACATTCTTTTCGCTTATGGGCCATCGAAGGTAATCTGGCCGCTTTTTGTATTGTTAGGAGGGCTATTTCTATTTCAGCGCAACTATCATTTAACTAGTATCCCGATGACTCGAATGGCACTACTAACGCTATTCATTGTTGTGGTTATTCAATATTCTTATCTCTGGTTCAAATTCGATCGTGAAATTGGTGAAGCAAAGCCTCTTTACAAACCTCGTCAATGGTTATTAGTAGCATTTCCTTTAATATTAGACCATGCTTTTGATATCCTTTTAGAAAGAATAGATATTCTTATGATAGGTTCTTTACTTGGAGCTGGAGCAGTAGGAATTTATAGTGCGGCGGCAAAAACAGCATTATGGACTTATTTTGTTTTGCAAAGTTTAAATCTTGTTGCTGCACCTGCTTATGCGATTCTTTATGCCCGAGGCGATCGCGAAGGTTTGCAAAAAGTGGTGGCGACAGTAACACTGTGGATTTTTGCCCCGTCTCTTGCGATCGCGGCCACTTTAGCGATTTTTTCCCAACCTATTCTTAGTCTTTTTGGTGCGGAATTCGTAACGGCGCACTGGGCATTAAAAATTCTCCTGATCGGACACATCGTCGATGTATTCTGTGGCTCTGTCGGAAATTTAATGGTGATGACCGGCCATCAGAATAAATCTGTCATTGTCTCGATTTGTTCCTGTATTCTGAATATTAGCTTAAATGTCATTTTAATTCCTCAATTTGGAGCAATAGGAGCAGCAATTGCCACTACTTGTACTTTAGTTGTTTGGAATATTTGGCTTTGTCTGTTAGTCATTAAATATATCAAAATCAATCCCTCAATTTTCTACTATCTCGGCATGAGTAAAAACTCAATCGCTGATTGAGACATAAAAATTATAAATCTTTCATCAAAGCTCGATCGAGAAGATTAAATAATTGACAATTTTACCCAATTTTCAATATTATTTCACCCGAAGGGAAAATGTTGACATTTTCCCAAAACTCCAACTTCGGACTATGATTGAGATTGGCAAATACGAAACGCAGCTATATGGGATACATTGTTTCGATCGCGAATATGAAAGGAGGGGTAGGGAAAACTACCATTACCGTGAACTTGGCGACTTGTCTGGCACGCGATCGCAAAAGACGGGTTCTCATTGTCGATCTCGATACCCAAATCAATGCCACCCTCAGCATGATGCCACCGTTGTACTTTGCCAAGTTAAAACAAGAAAGGCGCACCCTGAAAACTCTCGTTCATCAAACCATTAGAACCGATACGGAAAAAAGGTTATCGATCGAGGAAATTATCTATCGCGATATTTGTCAAATAAAAGGGCTAGATATTTTAGCCGGCGATGTCGAACTGTACGATGATTTTGTCTTGTCTGCCCTAATTTCCACCAAATCTCAATCCCATCAACAAGACTTTGAGCATACATGGAATAATGTTGAAAATAATCTCATTCGCGTTTTGCTTAAACCGATTATTAAACAATACGATTTGATTTTTCTTGATTTTCCACCGGGAGATAGTTTAATTACTCGCAGTGCATTACTTGCCAGTCACTATTACCTAATTCCAGCTAAAGCCGAACCGCTTTCCGTTGTGGGAATTGGCTTACTGGAAAGTCGCATCGAACAACTGAGAAAAGTTAATCGCGGCGCGATCGAATCTTTAGGAATTGTCTATACTTCTCGCGGACACATCACCGATATGGAACGCAAAGTTAAGTATCGTCTCGAACAAGAATTTGGAACAGATAAAATCTTTTCTACAGAAATTCCTCTGAATGTTGATGTCGCTCGGGCGGTTGATGATTTTCAACCCGTTGTTCTCAATAGTCCTCATTCTTCTGGAGCCAAAGCCTTTGTTAAACTCGCCTCAGAATTTCTGCAAAAATTAGTTAAAGTTGTTAAGAGTAAAAAGAGAAAATAAGCGCTACAATATAAACCCAGATATTGACTTTGTTCAAGCGGGAGACTCTGTGCATGGCCTTGGTTTTAACCACAATTAATATGAAAGGTGGAGTCGGTAAAACCACTCTAACTGTTAACCTTGCGACTTGTTTGGCAAAGAATTATGCTAAACGAGTTCTTATTGTCGATTTAGACTCGCAAATTAGTGCAACATTAAGCACTATTTCTCCTCATGATTTTTCACGCTTGCGAAAAGGAAGACGAACAATTAGTTATTTGATTGATAAAATAATTCGCCCTTATATCTCTCGAAAATATTCCACCGAAGATATGATCGTACAGTCAGTTGCTGATGTTGTAGGACTCGATCTACTACCGGGAGATATTGAACTATATGACGAATATACGATCGCAGAAACTCTTTATAAAAAAGCGACCAAAGAAGAAATCAAAAAGTTTTCTCAAGTCTGGCAGCATTTTGAGAG
This sequence comes from Spirulina sp. LEGE 11439, assembly GCF_059821285.1. Classification (NCBI taxonomy): domain Bacteria; kingdom Bacillati; phylum Cyanobacteriota; class Cyanophyceae; order Spirulinales; family Spirulinaceae; genus Spirulina; species Spirulina sp. LEGE 11439. Next base: position 30,339 of record NZ_JCAMRX010000044.1, on the reverse strand, counting down.
TATTTTGATTCAAAACATTCTCATGCCTATCAGCGATCGCTATGATTTTATTCTCATTGATTGCGCTCCGGGTTACAATCTTTTGACACGAAGTGCGATTGTTGCCAGTAATTTCTACTTACTTCCCGCCAGACCCGAACCATTATCTTTAATCGGGATTCAGCTTTTAGAAAGAAGAATTGAAAAACTCAGAAAACAATACAATCCTAACCTCAATGTTAATTTATTGGGAATTATTTTTATTTTATCAGGTGGAATGTTTAGCGGACGTTATTACAATCAAGTGATTCAACGAATCGAGCAGGATTTTGATACTAACAAAATTTTTAAAATGCGAGTCCCAATGGATGTCAATGTTGCTAAAGCAGTTGACAATTTTACCCCCGTTGTTCTCAATTCTCCCAATTCATCGGGAGCCAAAGCCTTTATAAAAATAGCCGAAGAATTTATGCAAAAAGTGTGATTTTGTTATTGGTTATTGGTTATTCACTAAAACTTTTTAATATAAAGCCGATCGCAGCGTTGAGTCTCTCCTCCTGTTGAAAATTGATAGCCGCAACTTTCGTAAAGTCCTACGGCTTCCTTGAGAACTGTTGCTGTTTCGAGCCAAATTTCTTGAAATCCTCGTTCTACGATCGCGCCTTCCAATTGCTGCAATAAGAAACGCCCCAAGCCTTTTCCTCTTGCTTCCGGTAACAAATACATTTTTCGCAACTCTACTGCCCGAGCGCCCTTCTCAGTGGGATAATAAGCACCCGTGCCAACAATTTTCCCCGAATGTTCGACAACCCAAAACTCGCCCCCTTTGCTTAAATAACACTCTTCAACTTCGATCGCATCGCGATCGCTACAACCACATTCCCAAGGTAAACCATACTCCAACAAAACATCGCGAATCAAAGTAGAAGCAGCTTCGCGATCGCCAACTTCCCAATTCCGTATTAAAAAATCCCGATAAACTTGCCGCATTGCCAATAACCAATAACAAATAACCAATAATAAATTAACTATGAATCCTCGGTTCCGGGTGTAGCGTCGAAAGAATCTCACTCTCAGCGATCGCCAATTCTTCTAAGCGAGATTGCACGGTATCACGATCGCAATACTCCTGAGCCAACAGCCAATAAATACCATAGTGTCGCGCCTCAGAAACCATTAAACCGCGATAAAATGCTGCCAATTCGGGATCCGGACAATATGTACCCAACAAGCCCAGACGCTCGTGAGAACGCGCCTCAATTAAACTAGAAACCAGCAATAAATCCAAACCCCGCTCGGGTTCTTGGCGACGCACGAGGGCTTTTAATTGTTTGCCATAAGGAGGAGCATTGAGCGGTGCGAGGGGGATTCCACGGCGTTCTAGCCACTGATTGACCTGCTCGAAATGCTCCAATTCTTCTTTAGCGATCGCCGTTAATTTTCGCACCAGAACCGAGCGAGCCGGATAGCGAAACATCAATTCAATCGCAATTGAAGCCGCCTTGCGCTCGCAGTGGGAATGATCGAGAAGAATCGTATCGAGATTGGCGATCGCTTGCTCCACCCATTCCCCACGAGTCGGCTGTTGAAGGATTTTTATCTTTGTCGAGGAAAAATCAGACATGATACGGAAAAAAGGCACGTTTTCCTCGGGCTAGTGTAGCCGATTTACCGATTGGAGTGGGGGGAAAAAAAGGTAAAATAAAAACACTTGTCTGGAATTTTAAGATTTGCTCCCGTTGACCGTCGCTATTATAGGGATATTCGCTTCGGAAAGATAGACAATATCGTTTCGATTTTGAAGGATTCGGTTTTGAGTTATTCGATTTTGAGTCCCTCGTCCGTAAAATTTTTCGCAAAATTTTTTCGCGGATTATCTCTAGGGAAATCGTAAATATCCGCCCTGCCACTTAACCTTATGGAAGTTCAAAAGCAAAATAAAATGACCCGTCGAATTTTTATTGGGGATGTCCACGGTCACTACGACGCGCTCATGATTTTACTAGATGCGATCGCGCCTGATGGAGACGATCGCGTTTATTTTGTTGGGGATTTAGTCGATCGAGGACCCAAAAGCGCTCACGTGGTCGATTTTGTCATGAACAGTCCCTATGAGTGCATCCTCGGCAATCACGAGCAAATGCTGATTGAGGTCATGGCCGATCGCGAAATTCCCGAACACTTTCGCCAATCTTGGCTTTATAGCGGCGGTCATGCCACCCTAAAAAGTTATGGCGATCGCGAAATTCCCGAAGAGCATCTCACTTGGTTGAAAAACTTGCCAAATTATTTAGATTTAGGCGATATTTGGTTGGTTCACGCCGGAGTCGATCCGCGTTTGCCTTTAGAGCAACAAACCTCAGAACAATTTTGCTGGATTCGCGACGAATTTCATAGCACCTGCAAGCCCTTTTTTGCCAATAAATTAATTATTACCGGACACACGATTACCTTTACTATCCCCGGAGTGATGCCCGGTAAATTAGCGCAGGGTTCAGGTTGGCTGGACATCGATACAGGAGCTTATCATCGCCAAAGCGGTTGGCTTACGGGAGTCGATATGTTACATAAACGGGTTTATCAGGTCAATACCCGTCAACAACGCCTCCGTTCTCTCGATTTAGAAGAAGCAGTGATCAATATTAAACCGTCGAGAATTATGCCCCGACGGTTATTACAAAAACTTTAAGCGAATTGGGAAGCAATTATCGATTACCCATCACCCATTACAAATACCGACGCATGAAATTTTCGTAGGAGCGATTGTCCGTACCTCCGATTTCATTGGGCTGAGGGGGAGCTTCTTGTATCATTGTTTGCAAAATTCGCACGCGATCGCCAGTTGCAGGGTGGGTACTGAGAATCGGTGGCAAACGAGAACCCCCTTGTTGTCCCAACTTAGTCATGAACGATACCATCGCTTCAGGAGCGTATCCCGCTTCCCGCAAAGTTTGTAACCCCGTCTTATCCGCATCGAGTTCAGCCCCTCGACTATTGGGCAGACTTAACGCCACCTGTACGCCAATTTGCACGGCTTGCGAGGAATTCAATCCTGCCGCCGATAAAAGTCCTTGAGTAATAGCCTGTTCCCGCATCTGTTTGATGGCATGACGGCCGGTAATATGACCGATTTCATGGCTCACCACACTGGCCAGTTCCGCTTCGTTGCTCGCTAAAGCCATCAAGCCCAAATTAACATAAACAAAACCCCCCATTGTCGCAAAAGCATTGACCCCCGAATCTGCTACCACTTGAAAAGTATAGGGAATATCCGAGCGATCGCTATGGGGAACCAAGCGATTGCCAATTTGCTCAACATAATGAGTCAAAGCAGGAGCTTTAACAATTGGCGTTCCGCGACGTGCGAGTTGTACGGTAATCTGTTCGTTGATCTTGTTGCCGAGGGACACTTCTTGTTTATCAGAAATCGTCGATAACTGTATAATTTGAGCGCCGCGCAAAATTAATTCGATTAACGAAATCCCTTGACTGGTTTGGGCTGTTCCCAGCCACAGGCTCAAAGCCGTAACGACACTCAGCAACCCATACAGCCAACGTTGCTTCTTGCGCCAAAAGAAATGAGAAAATTTTTCTAACATAGCCCGTTTCTCGTGAGGAATGAGATTGAAACCCTTGGTTTTTATACTGGCATATCTGACTCGATCCGGACAAAATTTGTTGCCTCAAAAGGGTTGACTTTGCGATCGCGCTCATCTGAAAATTCGATCCCTTGTACAAAAATCGCGCTTTACTGTAGAGTGGATGCTTGGCAGTAATCAATAATTATTTTACTCTGGGGTACGCAATATCGATTGTGTCTTGGAGTCATGAAGTGGGCTTCGACGGTCTTCACGATCTCAGTCTCTTCAACGCAGCCTTTGGTCACTCAAGACGTGATTTTTAATGGAGGTGGAAGTGCAGAAAAGGTGTGCGCGAAATCGGAAGCGATCTAAGCGCAGAGCAATTTATTGTCCCATTCACGGCTGTTATTTAGATAGTGTCAGTGCCAAACATTCTTTGTATGTTGACTCGGCGCAAGAGTTACAAACGCGAGGAGTGAGTCGAAGATCGGCATTGATGTTGGTTGCTCAGCACGGTTCGATAGTCGTCTCTGGAGAATGGCTGGAAGCCTTTTGGTGTGCGGAATGCGAAACCATCGATTGGTATCATGTTCATCGACTCAGCGATCGCCAATATCGAGTCTCTCCTGTCCCTCAAGAATTATGGCAGCAAGCCGTTGGAGTCATCGATCCTCAAGGAAATGTATCCGTAAGTGAATTTACGCGACGAAATTCTCGGATGGTTCGTTTTGGCGGAGTCAAAGACTTTCGCTTTATGTGACATATCTAGAAACAATAACCTCGGTTTCCCGAATATCAAGCCAGTCATAGTCTTAAATTCCTCGCTCTTCGAGCTTCACGAATTGCTTTAAGCCTCCTCTAGATAGAGTCGAAACAGTTAATTTTCCATGAGTTTCATGCAAAGTAAAGACTTCTAGAAAATTGGGTCAATCTCCTAGTTGACATTTTGCAAAAGTTTCGTCACACTGAGCAAAAAGTTAAAAAAACTTAAAATTGAATGGCATCGTCCCAACTATTTTCCCAACCGAAAACCTATCTCATCACAGGAGGAGCGGGTTTTATTGGTTCTCATATATCTGAAACTTTGATCGAGCAAGGATACCGCGTTTTAGCGATCGATAATCTCTCGACGGGAAGTTTAGATAATATTCGTCATCTTCTCAACCATCCTAACTTTCAATTTGCTTATGCCAGCATTGCCGATGAAGTGGTATTAGATCGGTTAATGTCAGAAGCCGATGTTGCGATCCATCTTGCAGCTGCCGTGGGGGTTAAATTAATTGTCGAACAGCCAGTTCATACGATTGAAACGAATGTGATGGGCATGGAATCCGTCCTGCAAGCCGCCATTCGCTATCGAGTGAAGACAGTTATTGCTTCAACCTCTGAGGTGTATGGCAAGGGAAATAAAGTCCCATTCGTTGAAGATGATGATGTCGTCCTCGGTCCCACTTGTCGATCGCGTTGGTCTTATGCTGCTACCAAAATGGTAGATGAATTTCTAGCTTTGGCCTATTATCGCGAGAAAGGATTACCGGTGGTAATTGCTCGTTTATTTAACACCGTCGGACCGCGACAAACCGGACAATATGGGATGGTTGTTCCTCGCTTTGTCCAACAAGCTTTAAAAGGAGAAAATTTGAGCGTTTATGGAGATGGTAAACAGAGTCGCTGTTTTCTCCATGTTTCTGATGCAGTGAAAGCATTGCTAGAGTTAGCGGAATGTAGCGAGGCAATCGGGGAAGTGTTTAATGTGGGTTCAACCGAAGAAATTAGCATTTTAGAATTGGCACGGAAAGTGATTGCTTTGGCGACAAAAAAAGAGAAAGAAAGTCAATCCACTATTGAATTTATTCCTTATGGACAAGCTTACGCGCCGGGCTTTGAGGATATGCAGCGCCGCGTTCCCGATAATACCAAAATTCAGCAATATATTGGTTGGAAACCCACTCAATCTTTGGAGAAAATCTTGCAGGACGTTCTTGTCAGTTTTGCGAAAATGGAATCATCCGTTTGTTAATAATAATTCTTGCTTCTGTTTGCTACTTATTAAGTTGGAACTTGAGGGATATTTCAATTGTTCAAAAAAATATCGAACCGGATTAGAAGATTTCGTACCTATTTTAACGAGCAGATTACCAGTCCAGCCTATCAATTAATCTTTGCGATCGCGAATCGCAATCGTAAATATTTAGTTTTAGTATTCAATGGAAACTTATTAGCTTCCACATTAGAAGCGGGGACTTTTGGTGTCATTTATCTCTCTCTTGGTGTTTTAGTGGGAGATGTGACATTGAGTGGGGTTAATAATCCTTTTATTGCTAATCCTTTAACACAAGGTTTATTAAAACAATTAACTCAACAGCAAACCTTTGTGTTTTTTGTCTTGTTGGCAATGATCATTCAAATCGTTAAAAGCATAGTTCAGTATTTATCAGCAATATGGGCCAATGAATTAGCCATTAGCATGGGGGAAGAAGTGAGCGATCGCCTGTTTGATATTGTTCTTCGCTTATCGTTTCCTTGTGCAAGCAGTTATAAAGTCGGAGACTTACTCTCCTATATTGGAGGTGCAGGGATTGTACAAAGACAAATCCAGACATGGCAAAATTTCTTGATCGAGTTTTTTATGTTTTTGGCTTATTTGGGTGTTATTTTATGGATTTCCCCAAAATTATCAATCTTTGCCGTCATCCTTTCAGCAATTTTATTTGCTTTTCAACGCTATTTAGAACCCCGGTTTAAACAACTATCCTTAGAAAGTACAAGGATTGGCGTTGAGGTTGGGAAAGAAACCACAGAATCAATGCAAGGGCTGCGATTAATTCATACTTTTGGACGACAAATGGAAGTTGTGGAAAAAGTAAGATATTTGCGAAGAAAAATCATTCCCGTGCAACGTACAGGCGCTCGTTTGGGAGCGATGAACGGACCAATAAGCAGCACATTAGTTATGTTTATTGTGAGTGGATTATTGATTGGAGGCTTCGGGATCTTAGGTCACTCCACAAGAGTTCTCGTCCCTGCCCTCCTAACTTTTATTAGTGCTTTCAATCGCATGGCCACTCAGGCTCAACGAGTCATGTTAATCCTGAATGGTTTAGCCGGAAATTTGGGTCAAATGACTCGGCTGAATGAAATTTTAGATGCCAGCGATAAGGAATTTGCCCGTTTTGCAGGCAAAGAATTTGTAGGATTAAAAGAAGGAGTCGTTTTCGATCGCGTTTTCCTGCAATATCAGGAAGGAAAGGATTTTGCCTTAAAAGAGGTATCTTTTCGTGTCGATAAAGGCAAAGTTGTAGCTTTGGTGGGTTCGTCTGGAGCAGGTAAATCGTCAATTGCCGATCTGATCGTTGGATTGTATCGTCCAACCGAGGGTGCGATCTGGATTGATGGAGATAACCTGCAAGAATATAGTCCACCTAGCTGGCGATCGCGTTTGGGGGTGGTGAGTCAAGATACTTTTATTTTCAACACGAGTATTTTGGAAAATATTCGCTATGGCATGGGAGAAGTATCCGACGACCAAGTAATTGAAGCAGCAAAACAAGCTCAAGCTCACGGATTTATTAGCCAACTTCCTCTCGGTTACGAAACAATTGTGGGAGAAAGGGGGTATCGTCTATCCGGAGGTCAGCGACAACGAGTTGCCTTGGCTCGAGCAATTCTCAAGCAACCCGAGATTTTAATTCTCGATGAAGCAACGAGTGCCTTAGATAGTCAATCAGAACGTTTGGTACAAGAAGCATTGGGCAAATTTCAAAGCGATCGCACTGCGTTAGTCATTGCCCATCGTCTTTCTACTATTGTTAATGCTGATGAGATTATCGTCCTCGAACAGGGAAGAGTGGTAGAGCGAGGAAATCATCGCGAATTACTTGCCTTAGATGGTTTATATGCTAACTATTGGCAATTACAGTCCCAAGGCAGCGAAGTCGTTGCCTAATGTTTTGATGGTTATGGAAGCGAACAGTTTTTTTGTGTAGGAGAGATCAGAAAATGCGATCGCTAGTAACAGGAGGAGCAGGATTTATTGGCTCTCATGTCGTTGATGCCCTCCTCGCTTTGGGTCACGATATTGTCGTGCTGGATAATTTTAGTACGGGTCGTCGGTCAAATTTAGATCGCGTCCGCGATCGCATTGAATTAGTCCAGTGCGATCTGGCAGTGGCCGACCAATGGATTGAGAAATTTAAGGATATCGATTGGGTTTTTCATTTAGCAGCCCTCGCGGATATCGTTCCCAGCATTCAAAAACCAGATGCCTATTTTCGCGCCAATGTAGACGGAACTTTCAACGTTTTGCAAGCCAGTATTGCCTCGGGAGTCAAGCGCTTCGTCTATGCGGCTTCCTCGTCCTGTTATGGGATTCCCGATAATTACCCCACCCCAGAAACCGCAGAAATTCGCCCTCAATATCCCTATGCTTTAACTAAGCGTCTCGGTGAGGAGTTGGTTATGCACTGGGCGCAAGTTTATAAGCTCCCAGCTTTGTCTCTGCGCTTTTTCAATGTCTACGGCACTCGCTCGCGGACTTCCGGTACCTACGGGGCAGTATTTGGGGTATTTCTGGCTCAGAAGTTGAGTGGGAAACCTTTTACCATTGTTGGTGACGGCGAGCAAACTCGGGATTTTACCTATGTTACTGATGTGGCGGCGGCTATGGTGGCAGCAGCAAAGAGCGATCGCCTCGGGGAAATCTACAATGTCGGCAGTGGTAAAACCGTCTCAGTCAACCGTTTGGCAGAATTACTCGGGGGCGAAACCACCCACATTCCCAAACGACCGGGAGAACCAGATTGTACTTTTGCCGATATTGGCAAAATTCAGCAAAAATTAAACTGGTCTCCCCAAGTTCCTCTTGAGGATGGTGTTGCCAAAATTCTCGAAAATATTGACTATTGGCGCAATGCCCCCGTGTGGACACCAGATAAAATTGCTACGGCAACGAAGGATTGGTTTAAGTACCTCTCTTAAAAAACAAGCGAAAGGAGGCTGCCTTAAATGAAAGAAGAGACAAAGCGAGTTTACATTACCGGCGGGGCTGGATATGTTGGTGCGAGGCTTGTTCCACGACTTCTCAAAGAAGGTTATTCCGTCACTGTTCTCGATCTCATGATCTATGGTGAGGAAGTTTTGGAATCTCATCCTCAACTAACTAAAATTAAAGGAGATATTCGCGATCGCGCTCTTTTAAAAGAAACTATCTCCGGACATGATGCCATCATTCACCTCGCTTGTATTTCCAACGACCCCAGTTTTGAACTCAATCCCACATTAGGAAAATCGATTAATTTAGATGCGTTTCGCCCTTTAGTAGAAATCAGCAAAGAACTCGGAGTACAACGCTTTATTTATGCCTCTTCGTCATCGGTTTACGGAATTAAACAAGAGCCGGATGTTCACGAAGAAATGCTGCTCGAACCCTTGACAGATTATTCTAAATTCAAGGCAGAATGCGAGAAAATTTTAGCGGCATATCAATCTCCTGAATTTACTACCGTCACCATTCGACCTGCGACAGTATGCGGGTACTCTCCTCGGCAACGGCTAGATGTAGTCGTGAATATCCTCTCAAATTTGGCCTATCATAAGCGGGAAATTAGTGTTTTCGGTGGTCAACAACTGCGCCCTAATATTCATATTGAGGATATGGTGGAGAGCTATCTTGTTTTGTTGCGATCGCCCAAAGAAAAAATTGCCGGAGAAATTTTCAATGCTGGTTATGAAAATCAATCTGTGCTGGAATTGGCACAAACAGTTCAGCAAGTGATGGGAGAAGATGTCAAGCTGGTGACTACCCCAACCGATGACAATCGTTCCTATCATATCTCTTCCCAGAAAATTGCCCGAATTCTCGGGTTTGCCCCTCAACATACCATCCAAGACGCTGTTAAAGATATGAAGCAAGCCTTTGACTCGGGTTTGCTCCCAGATTCCTTAACCAATGAGCGGTATTTTAATATTAAACGAATGCAGAGTTTAGAGTTGCAGTGATATTTCGCATTGGCATTGATTTTGACAATACTATTGCCTCTTACGATCGCCTTTTTCCTAAGATTGCCAAGGAACTCAATCTCCTGAAAGGAAATGTTCCTATCTCCAAAAATGAAGTCAAACAAAGTCTTTTAGCAGAACCCCAAGGCGATCGCATTTGGCAAAAATTACAGGGAAAAGTCTATGGAAAATATATGTTGCAAGCAGATATCTTTCCGGGCTTTTACGAATTTCTCTATCGAAGTAAACTGCTCGGCCATCAGGTCTTTATTGTCAGTCATAAAACAGAATTTGGACATTTTGATGAGGAGCGAATTTCTCTACGAAGACAAGCCCTAAAATGGATGAATGCCAATAAAATTGTGGGGGCTGATGCTTTTTCAATTGATAGAGCAAATATTTTCTTTGCCTCAACAAGAGAGGAGAAAGTTTCTCGTATTCGCTCGCTGAATTGTACCCATTTTATTGACGATTTATCGGTTGTTTTTGCGGAACCTACTTTTCCAGAAAATATCGAAAAAATTTGGTTTGTTCCTCAAAAAAAATATCTTCAAACTGAATCTCTTACCCTCTTTTCATCATGGCGAGAAATTACGAACACTCTATATAGTCCGTGGAAGGAAGCAGAAATATTAAAACTTACTCAATTCAAGTTTTCCGAACTCAGTATAGAGCAAGTTTATCTCAGAAAAGGGCGAGGTAATAGTAGAATTTATCAGTTAAAAAGTGTAGACAACAATTACGCCCTGAAGGTTTATCCCGATCGCCAGAAAGATTCGCGTCCGAGACTGGAAACCGAATCCAGCGCCTGTCAAACTTTACTTGCGAGACATTATCCCGTCCCTCAATGTATCGATACCGATCGCGATTTGGGTTGGGGGATTTATAGCTGGCTCGAGGGAGAAGCGATCGCCACTATCGATCGCTCATTTTTAACGGCAACCCTCGATTTTGTGCGACGCTTAAAAATAGATAGCCGATCGCAAAATGAGGATCGCGATCGCTTATTTCCGGAAGCCTCAGAAGCCTGTTTGAGTGGTGGAGAAATTGCCAGACAAATTGAGGCTCGAAAACAGAAATTAAGTACAGCCGAATCAAAATTGTTACAAAACTTTCTCGAAAGAGAATTTGCCCCCGCTTTACAAACTGCGATCGCAACAGCTCAAGAAAATTTTGCGAGACAATTCAATACGGTTTTACCTCGCCCTTTGCAAATTCTCAGTCCTTCGGATTTCGGCGCTCATAATGCTTTGAAAATGAGTGATGGTGAAATTATCTTTCTGGACTTTGAATACTTTGGCTGGGACGATCCCGTAAAATTAGTGGCGGATTTTTACTGGCATCCAGCAATGGAGATTTCTGAAGAATTAAAAGCACAGTGGCTCGATGATTCCTTAAAATTATTCGGAGACGATCCGAACTTTGCCCGACGATTAGAAAATTATTTGCCCTTATATGGTTTAAGATGGTGCTTGATTTTACTGAATGAATTTTTGCGGCAGGGTCTCGATCGCCGACTTCATACTGGAAGATTGAATCAAGATACCGATCGCCAAAACATTTACAATACGCAATTAAATAAAGCGCGAAACCTACTCGAGAAAATCAAGGAGATCCCTTAAGTTATGGACGCTCGTTCCAAACATTTAAGAAAGTTAATTGTTGATGCCCTTGTTGGTGGTGGAAGGGGACATTTGGGATCCTCTATGTCAATGGTGGAGATTCTACGAGTCTTGTATGATTCCTTTCTCAACTATCGCCCCGCAGAACCCCTTTGGCGCGATCGCGATCGCTTCATTCTCAGCAAGGGTCACGGTTGCTTGGCCTTATACGCTATTTTGGTGGACAAAGGCTTTTTTCCAGAAGAAGAACTCGTGACTTTTTGCAAATCGACCTCGCGACTCGGGGGGCATCCCGAACGAGGTAAACTACCGGGAATTGAGGCTTCAACCGGAGCATTGGGTCACGGGTTGCCCATGGCCGTTGGTGTTGCTCTCGCCGCCAAAATTCGCCGACAATCCTATCGGGTAGTGGCGATTACTGGAGATGGGGAAATTAACGAAGGATCGGTGTGGGAGGCAGCCATGTCAGCAGCCAAACACCAACTCGACAATCTCACCGTTTTTGTGGACTATAACAAACTGCAATCTTACGGATTTACGAAAGAAGTCCTCGATCTCGAACCCCTCGCCAATAAATGGCGGAGTTTTGGCTTTGCCGTCGCCGAGGTGGACGGTCACGATATGGGAGTATTAGAGAAACTCGTAACTCGCTTGCCTTTAAGCGATCGCCAACCCACTGCCATTATTTGCCATACCATCAAATCGAAAGGCTTTCCCTTTGCCGAAAATCGCCCCGAGTGGCATCATCGTTCCCGTCTTAAGGAAGAAGAAATTGCCGCCATGTACGCTTGTTTAACGTAATAGAAAATCCGTATTTTTTTTATGCGAAAAACCGCACTGAATTACGTACATAAATTGGCTCAAAAAGACGATCGTATCGTCTTTATCGGCTCCGATCTCGGTCCGGGGGTACTAGCACCCATGAAAGAAGAATTTCCCGATCGCTTCTTTATGGAAGGAGTCAGCGAACAGCATATTGTAGGGATGGCTGCAGGGTTAGCAATGGAAGGATTTATTCCTTTTGTCAATACTATTGCCACCTTTTTGACCCGACGGTGTTACGAACAGGTAGCCCTCGATCTCTGCCTCCAAGATTTGCCCGTGCGCTTGATTGCTAATGGGGGAGGGGTGGTTTATGCGCCTTTAGGACCGACTCATTTAGCAGTAGAAGATATTGCCATTTTTCGCGCTCTCCCTAACATGACCATCGTTGCTCCCTGCGATGCCGAGGAAATGAGTCGATTGATGCCCCAAACCGTAGATTGGCCGCACCCAATTTATATTCGTTTGGCTAAAGGAGGGGATGAAGTGGTCAGCAAAACCGAGCATGGTTTCACCATTGGTCAGGCAATTCCTTTACGGGAACCGGGAGAAGGCTTATTTATTACTACAGGAGTAATGACTCAAATTGCCCTCAAAGCTGCCGCCAAATTGTCGGAGTCGGGGACTTCCTGCGGTGTTCTCCACGTTCACACCATTAAACCCTTAGACCAAGAAGCTCTGAGTGATTGGCTGCCAAAAGTGCAGGGAGTTGTGACGGTGGAAGAACATACTCGTATTGGTGGTTTGGGGAGTGCCGTCCTCGAATTCTGTAGCGATGAAATGCCCGATCAAGCTGTTAAAATTCACCGCATGGGGATTCCCGATCGCTTTGCCGATCGCTACGGCAGCCAGAATTCCTTACTTGAATATTGGGGCATTACGGTAGACTCTCTCTGCGACGCGATGAGCAAGAAACTTTATCAGGTTTAGAGCGTGTTTTTGACAGAATCCGAACGGGAACTCTCAAGGGAATATACAGAGCAAGGCTATATCATTCGTCCGGTGGCGGATCGGGAGGCCTTCGGGGAAATTCGCGATCGCTTTGTCGGTTTAATTCGAGAGGCTTTGGGACTGAGTGGAGGAGAAGATCCCGAAACGCTGTTCGATCGAATTCATCAACGGGTCTCCGTCCCAGAACTCAATGCTTTTCGCCTGCAAATGATTCGCGGGATTAATGCGATCGAGGAATTTCGTTCCTTGTATTTTCGTGTGGCGCGTCCCTACTTGGAGACCTTGGTGGGGAACGAACTAGCCATGCAATTGCGAGTCAATTTAAGCATCCAATATCCGGGAGATGATAGCTCCTTACTTCCCGTTCATGCCGATACTTGGTCGGGAGATTCACCTTTTGAGGCGGTGGTGTGGTTGCCTTTAGTCAACTGTTATGGGACAAAAGCCATGTACATTCTACCCCCGTCAGCATCAGAACAATTGAGTCGGGAATTCAAGCAGCGATCGGGATCGAGTAGTGAAGACCTTTATAAAGCGATTGCCTCTGAAGTTCAATGGATCGAGGTCAAGCATGGCCAAGTGTTACTCTTCAATCAAGGTTTGCCCCACGGCAATCGTGTTAATGAGGAATCGGAAACCCGGTGGTCGATGAACTGTCGCTTTAAGGGAGTGTTTACGCCTTATGGCGATAAGAAAATCGGGGAATTTTTTGAACCGATCACCCTTAGAGCCGCTTCTCGTTTGGGAATGGACTATCAATTACCGAAAACAACATGATGAAAGTTCGTGGTTACATTTTTAGTCGTCCTTTTATGGGAGAACGAGTTCCTCAACACGTACAAAATTTGGTCATTCGAGATTATTGCGATCGCCATAACTTACAATATCTGTTGAGTGCTACAGAGTACGCAATGGCAGGTTCTCATCTGATACTAGAACAAGTTCTCAACGATTTGTCTGCACTAGATGGAATTGTTGCTTATAGCTTGTTTCAGTTACCTGAAGAGTGGCAAAAACGCCAAGAAGTATACGATCGCGTTTTGAGTTTGCAGAAAACATTTCATTTTGCTGTGGAAGGGTTAAGAATGGGGAAAGACGGGGAATGCGATCGCATAGAAACCCTTTGGCAAGTCCGTCAAACCCTACCGTATTGTTTGAAAACGACACAATGAGTGAGAAAAGTTTGTCATCTATCAGATCTCTAATTCCTAAGAGTGTGAAAGATGGAATTTATAAAATCTACTTATAACTTCTGGGTTCTTCTAACTTTTCCTCTATTCATTTTAAATCTTCTTCTTCCCATTTCTTCTTCCTTCTCGGACTTTTCTTTGAGAATAATTCTCCCAGCTTTGTTCTCCTTGGTAGAGAAACTTGAGATTAGCATCGCGACGAAGTTTACCAATGCTGTGTAAGCTTAACTGTTAAACTCCACTAACCCACTTATACTTACTGTAAAAACCATCGACAACAACATAAGTATTGTTATCAAGAATTCAATTTTTCCTATAAAAACACTTTTAAAGTTTTCCTCTAGATATTAATATGAAACAATTGATTCCCTTGCCTCAAACTAAAAAGCATTATTTATTAGGAATCCATCTGAGTATAATTATTGCTACTGTCCTTTTAGGAATTCTTATCCTTACAGATGCTAGATTAAGTGCATTGCCAGCCAATGCTGGAGATGTTCTTATTCCACTCAACGTTGCAATTAGTAAGTTAGTCTATGGTATTCAAGGTTTAGCAAGTCTAGAACAAGTTTCAGAAATCCTGAATCAAATTCCATCCTCTCAAAATCTAAATCTAGAAGATTCTTCTAATTATCTATCAACGATTAATACTATTATCCAAAAAGCAACGCTAATAAAAAATATCAATCCAAATCGAGTTCACGGATACCATAATGATATTGGCTTTCTGTATTATGGTATCCTTGCTTGCTCATTATTTGGTATAAAAATACAAAGTTTTTCTTATCTCTGGTTTCTTCTGATTTCTATATCAATTTTATGTTTTTTAGTTCTTTTTAGAAAGAACTTGAATAATCTATTACTACTTTATTGTTTACTTGTTTCTATTATTTTAATTTCAATCTCAATTCCTACTGCTGGACCAGAATTCTTGCCTGCTCAGTTATTGGCAGTCTATAATATTCGATTTATTTCCATTATCGGCCTAATTCCCCTAACCAGTATCGTTCTTTCCATTCAAAAATCTCCAAAGGATATTCTGAGTTGGATATCTCTCTCTATTCAAATCTTCCTTTTTGTTTTTATTTTAGTTACAAGATCTTCATCTCAATGGATGTTGATTGCAATATTTTTCTCAGTTATTTATTATATTTGGAAAATTATAAGAAAGCGTAAAACTCATCTTAATCTTTTGAGCAAAATATCAAATGTTAAAGCCATTATTTCACCTATAAAAATTCCTTTAATTATTGGGGCTGTATTTTTGCTCACAAAAATCAGCATAGCGAATTCTTTAGGAAAAGTACATTCTAACGAATTTTTTACCACATCTCATGTTGTATATCACGGTCTCCTTGTTGGAATAGCATCCGATCCCGTTCTCTTCAATCAATATTTCTGCACTGAAAAGCCCTTAATTGATCGATTGAAAGGTTTTCGTCACGTTCCTTGCGATCTAACTTCTGAATATAACTTTCTGTCGCGATTAAAACGTGGAACTTCTCAACAATACCTAGACATGAATGCTTATCACGCTGCTATAAAGTATTTAAGATATCGAGGTTCAAACGAGCAATTAGGTGCTGAATCAGAAAAAAAATTTATTAGATGGCAGAGATATGAGGAAATCAATCGTCAAGTATTTTTTAATATACTCAGACAAAATCCTCTCGACTCCTTGTATGTGTTTGCAATAGTTAAACCTATAGTCTATTTAAAGGAAGCGGCTAAGTATCCCTCATATTTTTGGAAAAGTTTTGGCAGTGCGCCCAATAAGATTACCTTGCTATTGATATTAACAATTTTAGCGAGTCTACACTTATATGTCCTATTAGGGTTTCGTAATCTAAAAATACTCTATGCCGATCGCTTTCTAGAAGATGTAAAAACTTCCAAAAGATTGCTAGTTCTGATGTTTATTTCGAGTCTCGCACTTTCAATCCTATTTTACTGTGAATACTACAGTATTCCAGACTCGGTTACAGTTCTACTTGCATCAATTGTCTATCTTCTTTCAACATGGAAATAAGTACATATCAGATAGAAAGTGAAGTTGAACAGACTCACTGGTGGTTTGTTGTTCGTCGTTATTTATTACGCTCAATTATTAATGAACTCAATTTACCATCAGATGCCTCAATTCTTGAGGTTGGTGTTAGCACTGGCACTAATTTACGCTTGCTGAAATCAATGGGCTTTAACAATTTTATCGGCTTAGATCAAAGTGATGAAGCTGTCCGTTGGTGTAAGATTAAAGAGCTTGGAACAGTCCGCATTGGAAATGTTTGCTCCCTCCCATTTCCAGATCGACAATTCGATCTAATTTTGGCAACCGATATCATCGAACACGTGGATAACGATATAACAGCATTAAAAGAGTTAGAACGAGTGTTGAAGCGATCAGGGCACATCATTATTACCGTACCTGCCTTTCCTTTTTTATGGGGTCTACAAGATGATATTTCTCATCACAAGCGTCGTTACTATCGCAGAGAACTCCTGAAAAAACTTGAAAAATCGGGACTCGATAGTAAGGAAGACTTCTTTTTTAACTTTTTGCTATTTGCACCGATCTGGGTAGCTCGAAAAATCATTCGCATTGCCAAGATTGAACTCCAAAGTGAAAATCAGATTAATACTCGACTACTCAACTCAATCTTGAAAATAATATTTTTCTTGGATGTAGTACTTGCTCGAATATTGCATCCTCCTTTTGGGGTTTCTTTCCTCGTTATCGCCCACTCTAATGAATAAGATGAAAATTCAAGAAGACTTTTTTATATCTCTGACCAATGAAAATGAAACTTATTTGGTTTCTGAATCTGGGATACCACTTTTTGCAACCTCAAATATTTCTTCACAAGGCAAAAGGCAGCAAGAGCATTACGATTGTATTTCAGCAACGTATCTCAAAAATTTAGAATATCCCCACACCCAAGAGTATATGAAATATCTTGATTCGAGTTTTCTGAGAGTGCTTCAAGACTATGAATTAGGTTTTGTAGCCGAACTGTGTTGCGGACATGGTGAAGCACTTGCTTTATTGAAGGATAAAGTGCGAGTAGGCCTTGGTGTTGATATTTCAATCAAGATGTTGGAAGAAGCTCGTCGCTTACTTCCAAGGGAGAAATTTAGCTTTTGTCAAGGTGATGTAACCATGTTGCCTCTTCGCAATGCTTGTGTTGATTCTGTCGTTATGTTCGGGGGGATTCATCACGTTCCAGATCGCGAACGACTTTTCGCTGAAATATTTAGAATACTGCGTCCGGGAGGACATTTTTATTGGCGCGAACCCGCGAGTGATTTTTTTCTCTGGCGATGGTTGCGATTTTTAATCTATCGTTTTTCTCCAATGCTGGATGCAGAGACAGAACGTCCTTTGCTCTATCAAGAAACAGTTCCACCTTTAAAATCTGTAGGATTTAAGTTAAAATTGTGGAAGACGTATGGGTTTCTGGGATTTTGTTTTTTTATGAATAGTGACGTGCTAGTATTCAATCGTCTATTCCGTTTTATTCCCGGAATTCGAGCTTTAACCAGAATAGCGATCGCTCTTGATGAGTTCACTTTAAAACTTCCAGGTTTAGGTTATGCAGGACTTCAATGTATCGGTGTTGCAGAAAAGCCTAAAGAAAATCACTTGTGAAGTAGGAAACATCTACCGATGGGAAAACTCAAAAATTTTGTTACCCCTCTCCACCAATCTACCCAACGCGACTATCTCCCTCGGATGGTAGATGACAAAGTTCATTGCATGAAAGTAGCCAAACAGTACGGAGCGGATTATTGGGATGGCGATCGCCGCTATGGATATGGCGGTTATCGCTATATTCCCGGACACTGGAAATCCGTTGCTGAGGCTCTCATACAAACTTATCATTTACAAGCAGGAGCAAAAGTCTTAGATGTGGGTTGTGGAAAAAGCTTTTTACTTCATGAAATGCTTCTCTTAGAGCCGCAATTACAAATCAAAGGCTTTGATATTTCTGCTCATGCGATCGAGCGTGCTACAAAGCAAGTCAAACCTAATTTATTTTTACATTCAGCCCAAAATCCCTATCCATTTGCCGATAATGAATTTGACCTAGTTATTTCCTTGGGAACATTGCATAATTTACGGCTCTTCGAGCTTAAAATCGCCTTGGCAGAAATTGAACGAGTGGGACGGCAAGGCTATATCATGTTAGAAAGTTATCGGAATGAAGAAGAGTTATTTAATCTCCAATGTTGGGCTTTAACTTGTGAGTCCTTTTTCGATCGCGAAGAATGGATTTGGCTTTACAACCACTTTAAGTATACAGGAGATTATGAATTCATATACTTTGCCTGAGAAATATAAAATATTTTTTTAAATATAAAATTTTGTATATTGTTCGAGAAAAAATTAATGTACTATCGCATTCGTCAAATAATAATTAGCTTGTTTCCACTTCTTGTGGTTCGGCTTATTAGAAGATTTCTTTACCGATTTGGTAATGCTTACTGGTTTATAGTCATCAAAATACGTAATATCGGACTTTCGCTATATTATAGCATTCTGACTGTAATTCAGAAACTCAGAAATATACTGAGACGGCAAACTTTTCGAGGCCAGCAACTTTCTAAAACAGTAATTTTTAAGATCATTGTTTATCTTCTACCCCAAAGAGCTTGGACTTATCGTCAACTCCTCAATCTCTGGCGGGTCAGGACAGATTACTATCAGTATAAAAGTTCATTAGGAAATGAATTTTTGTTATACTTTGACCGTTTATGGGAAATCGATCCCACTTGCATTATTGACTATAGAAGAAATTTATATCTTATCTGTACGCAAAACTATAAAATTTCTGAGATGGAAGGTTATGTTCAAAAGTATCTCGATATACAAGAAAAACTGATAAAATCTTATAATCTTGATAAATTACGCATCCGCTTTTCTCATAGCCCGCTTTTTAATGGTTATAATCTTCATGGTTATTTAGATGCTCATATCAAAGCTATGTTGTTAGGATGGCAACCTCTCCACAGAATAATATTTTTGTTCCCTGATAACCAAAAGATTGCCAATCCTTGTATGCTTGAATATTGGAAAAAATATATTGAATTTGAATTGATCGATCGAGAAAGTTCTACAGAAACGATCGCTTCAATCAAAAAATATTTGGAAGATGATTTTGATTGGGCAGCCAATCTTAAGGGACATGGAACTTATATTGAATATGCAAAATGTATTGTTCAGAAACAGTGGGAAAAGGAAGAGCGTCCCCCGCTTTTGCAACTCACTCCTGAAGATTGTGAATTTGGCTGGAATCAACTTGCAAAGATTGGTATTAATCGAGATTCTTGGTTTGTCAGCCTCCATGTGAGAGATTCTGGATATAAGTTGGGATCCTATTGGGCAAAAGATGAATATGATGATTACAGAAATGCTGATATTGATAATTATCACGAAGCGATAGAAGCGATCGTGCAACGAGGAGGATATGTTATTCGCGTAGGCGATCCTAAGATGAAACCTCTTCCTGATATAGAAGGTGTTTTCGATTATGCTCACAGCGATATCTACGGCAATAGAATGGATATTTTTCTCTTTTCGCAATGCCGTTTCTTTGTTGGTGTTTCATCGGGTCCCATACTCAATCCTAGTCTCTTTGGCGTTCCTACTGTCATGACAAACTATATGCCCGCGATCGCTCGTCCTCATGCCAGTAACTGTCTATTTCTTCCGAAACTCTTGTGGTTGAATAAAGAGAATCGTTACGCGACTTTCCTTGAAGTTATGTCTTCCGAGTTAGGACGAATGTTTACTTCTCACGGATATACTGCACGAAATGTGGATATTCTCGACAATAAACCTGATGAACTCCGAGATGTAATTGTGGAAATGATGGATTGGCTGGATGGTAATTTGGTATATTCCGATGAAGATGAAGAACTTCAAAATAAATTTAATGAGCTGTATCGTCAATACAGTCGCTATGGAGATTTGGGAAGAGTAGGTCAAGCCTTTATCCAAAAATATCGTTTTCTTTTATAAACAAAATGACTTCCCAACAATCCAAAGAAACTCAATACCAGTTTCTACTAGAAATGCAGCAAAATAAAGGAAATATTCCCATGAGTTGTAGAGCAAGTACAATGTGGCGAATAGATCCTAAGTTACTTGTTTTTACTCTTTCTCGCCATAAGTTTGTGGCGAAAATGTTGGCGGGTTATTCTCGCGTTTTGGAAATCGGGTGCGGAGATGCTTTTGCCAGTCGGATCGTCCATCCTGAAGTTGATGAATTGCACGCCATTGATTTTGACCCCGTATTTATCGAAGAGGCCAAGAAACATCTTGACCCCGAATGGCCGGTCACAGTGTCGGTACATAATATTCTCGATAGTCCTTATCAGGTAGGGGAATTATTTGATGGGGCATTTTCTCTCGATGTAATCGAACATATTGCCCAAAAAGATGAAGATATTTATCTAAAAAATATTTGTCTTTCTATTAAGCCCGGAGGAGTGTTTATTTGTGGAGCGCCTTCTTTGGAATCGCAAGTTTATGCTTCTCCAGCTAGCAAAGAAGGGCATATTAATTGTAAGTCTGGCAAAGATTTAAAAAAGCTACTGGGGAAGTATTTTGAGCATACATTTCTCTTTGGTATGAATGATGAAGTCTTGCATACGGGTTTTTCTCCTATGTGTCACTATCTGTTTGTTTTAGCAACAGGAAATAAGCGGGAGAATATAAAATGATGTCTAAAGATAGAGTTATTATTTTGGGTCATTCTGGTTTTATTGGCTCTCATTTGAAGCGGTTTCTTTCCGAATCGGGAAAAAAAGAAACTATTGGACTATCTTTACCCGATTTCGATCTGACCAATATCGATCGCGCTGCGAAACTCATTCCTTTCCTGACTCCAGATAGTGCGATCGTACTTGCGGCTGCAGTTAAACGTCAATTGGGCGATACATTGCAAATTTTTCTGAAAAATATGGCGATCGCAGAAAATATTGGTCAGTTAATCTCAGAACATCCAGTTAGACGCATTATTTTTCTCAGTTCTGCTGCAGTGTATGGAGAAGAAAAAGAAAATCTTTCTATTAGCGAACGAACTTCCGTTAATCCTACCTCTTTTTATGGCATTGCGAAATACAGCGCAGAACGCCTTTTAATGAAAGTCTGTCGGGATAATCAAAAAACTTCCTTGGTTTGCCTGCGTCCCCCTTTAGTTTATGGTTGGGGAGCTAAGGGGCAAAACTACGGACCCTCTGGTTTTTGTACCGCAGCACTCGAAGGAAAACCTATCGTTCTTTGGGGAGATGGGAGCGAGTTAAGAGAGTTTATTTATATTGAAGATATTTGCCGTCTGATCGCACATCTCCTCGATAGTCAGTTTGAAGGAGAATTGAATGCAGTGAGTGGCGATCGTTACTGTTTTGCGGATATTATTAAAATTTTGCAAGCCAAGTTTCCCCACCTACAAGTTAGCAACCGTCCTCGCAGTCGCTCAAAAGCTAATAATGCCTTTGATTCTCGCAAAATTCAATCTTTGCTTCCTTCTAATTTTCAATTTACTTCTCTAGAGGAGGGACTCTCTCAATTGATTGCGTTTGGCAAAAATCTTTAAACTATGAATCTTTCTCAATTTCAACATTTAGAATCTTCCGGAGAACTACTTCTCGATTTGGGATTACAACCCATTTCTAATCGTTTTTTATCCCCGAAAAATTCAAGAGAAATACCGAGATTTCCCCTGCAACTCCGCTTATGTTCCGATACGGGATTGATTCATCTCGGTCAACCTTTTCCGGTTGAAGAGTTAAAACCGCGTTATGATTGGCTAACTTGTTTTGAGCCGGAAGCTCATCTCGATAATTTAGTTGAAACTTTGCTGGCTTTGCCCAATATTGCTAAAGAATCAGTATTTGGTGCTTATAGTTTTAAAGATGACTCAACTCTAGAACGATTAAAAAATCGAGGCTATTCTCAAACTTGGCGTATCGATCCCGATCGCGATCTTGGAATTAAAGACCCTTGTGCCAACGTAGAAACCTATCAATCTGTTTTCACACCCAACATTGCCGAACAAATCCGAGAAAGACACGGTGCAGCAGATGTTTTAATCGTGCGTCACGTTATCGAACACGCCTACAATTTACCTGATTTTATCCAAGCCATTCGCTTATTAATTAAACCCGAAGGATATATTGTTTGGGAGCTTCCCGATTGCGAACGCGCGATCGCTCTTGGAGATTGCACGACGATTTGGGAAGAACATATTTTCTATTTTACGCGCTTTACCTTTCAGAAACTTTTACAGACTGCGGGTTTTAGTATCATTCATTATGAATCTGTCCCCTATGCTTTAGAAAACTCTCTAATTGCGATCGTGCGGGAATCTCCTGCGGGTAAGGTCGCGCCAACTTCCGATGCAGAAGCGATCGCCAAAGAAATAGATCGTGCTTGTCATTTCGCTGAAAATCTCCTGCACCGTCGTGAGACAATCCGGAAAAAACTCGCAGCTATTCGCAAAGAACGCGGGAAAATCACTTTATTTGGGGCTGGACATCTTGCCGTTGCCTTTTTATCCTTAATGGAAGTTCCCGATCTCATCGATATGGTTATCGATGATAATCCCCACAAAAAAGGAATGAGGATGTCCGTCGGTAATCTTAAAATTGTTAGCTCTGACGAACTTTATCGAGGAGATATTCGCGTCTGCTTGTTGGGACTCAATCCCCAGAATCAACCCAAAGTGATAACCAAACATCAACAGTTTATGGATGAAGGTGGTATTTTTGCTTCTATTTTTCCCGGTAGCGATCGCTCATTGGAGAACTTATTATGATTCGGATTCGTAAAGAAAGCGATGAAGTTCTCTATCCAGAAGAAAATATTGTTACCTTGAAGGTTGAGGATTTACAAGAACTGAAGCGATTGGCGATGCTAAATCCTCGCCATAGAATTCGGATTTGCGCTCATCGATCGCCAAGCGATCGCCTTCAGGAAATGTTTATCGTACATGCTAAAGATTGTTACGTTCGTCCCCACAAACATATCGGCAAAGCGGAATCAATGGCTATTTTAGAAGGAGAAGTGGACGTTATTTTATTCGACGATAATGGTTTGATAAGTCAGGTGATTTCTATGGGAGATTTAAACTCGGGCAAACTATTCTATTATCGATTATCCGAACCCATTTATCATATGCTCATCATTAAAACAGATTTCTTGGTGTTCCATGAAAATACTGAAGGTCCCTTTTTACGAGAAAAAACGGTTTTTCCCAATTGGTCTCCTATTGACAATCTTGTAGAAGTCTCCCACTTTATCAATCGCATTAACACTTTAATTCAGAATGAAAACACGAGTTCTCAGACACGATAAACACTGTCGGATTTGCGGTAGCGATCGCCTCACTTTCGTTCTTAGACTGAAAGATACTCCATTAGAAGATCGATTTATTCCTCAAGAGCAATTACATCGCGAACAACTGCTATATCCTTTGGAATTGGCACTTTGTGAAGGTTGTGGCTACGTTCATCTACCTTATATCGTCAGTCCGGAAGCGAGCTATAATGATTACATTTATGTCAGTGGCGTAACAGTGGGATTGAGAAATCATTATGATGAATATGCCGCAGAAATTGTTACCGATTATAAAATTTTGGAAGGGTCATTAGTCGTCGATCTGGGAAGTAATGATGGTTCAATGCTATCTTCTTTTAAAAAGTTAGGAATGCGAATTGTTGGCGTAGAACCCGCCCGAGGAATTGCCGAACGTGCTAATCAGGAAGGGTTGCCAACAATTAATGATTTCTTTACCGATGATGTGGTGAAAAAAATTGTCCGAGATTATGGGCAGGCGAACGTTATTACCGCCAATTATATGTATGCTAATATCGATGATACGATCGCCTTCACCAAAGCTGTTGCCAAATTACTTGCACCCGACGGGATTTTTGTCGTGCAAACGGGATATCATCCCGAGCAGATGAAAATCAAAATGTTTGACTATATCTATCACGAGCATTTTTCTTATTTTACCGTTGAAGTATTAAAAGATATTTTCTCTCGCTGCGGTCTCGAATTAATTCAAGCGATAAAAACAAAGCCGAAAGGTGGTTCTCTGCGTGGGATTGGTCAATTAAATCAAGGTTCTCGTCCTATTGATTCTTCTGTAGATCGGCTAATTAAGGAAGAAAATATAGCTGGCATGAAGAATATTGAAACTTATCAACGTTTTGCCGGGGAAATTGAAAAGGCAAAGCAACAAACGATCGCTTTACTGAAAGAACTCAAAGAATCCGGTAAAAAAATAGTAGGATTTGGAGCTTCTCATAGCACTACTACTCTGCTTTATCATTTTGAACTTGCCCCTTTTATAGAGTATTTAGTCGATGATAACCCCTTAAAACAGGGACTCTATTCTCCTGGATATCACATTCCCGTTTATTCCACTGAGAAATTGTATCGCGATCGCCCAGATTATGCGATTATTCTCGCTTGGCAACATGGGGAAACAATTATCAAAAAACATCGCTCTTTTCTAGAATCGAGCGGACAGTTTATCCTTCCCTTTCCTCAACTGCAAATTCTCGGTGAGAGTACCAATGACAACTAATATTCCGTGGTGGCGAACGAACTTTAATTGTGGGGAAGCCGAAGCGATCGCACGTGCGATCGCCAATGAAAATATCAGTCAAGGACCTATTGTTGCTGAATTCGAGCGGCAGCTTGCAGCTTATCTTGGCGTTCCTTATGTTGTTGCAACAACAAGCGGAAGTATGGCATTAGTGATGAGCTTATTAGTTGCAGGAATTGAGATAGGAGATGAAGTTATCGTTCCCAACCGAACTTGGATTGCGACGGCTCACGCTCCTTTTTTACTCGGTGCTAAAGTCAAGTTAGTTGATGTTGAAAAGTCGCGTCCTATTATAGATGTTAATCAGATTGAGCAGGGCATTAATAAGCAAACGAAAGCGATTATTCCCGTTCATATAAATGGTCGTTCTGCTGATATGCGTGCCATTAATAAAATCGCCCGCCGCCACGGTTTAGTCGTTATCGAAGATGCCGCTCAAGCATTAGGTTCTCGCAATCAAGATGGTTTTTTAGGAACTCAATCCGATATGGGTTGTTTTTCGTTATCAGTTGCTAAGATTATTTCGACCGGACAAGGAGGATTTATCGCAACAAAGAGCAAGGAAACATACGAAAAATTAATTGCAATACGAACGCAAGGAGTGGGAGATGTGGTCAATGCGGAATGGGAGCAACCTGGCTTGAATTTTCGCTTTACAGATATCCTAGCTGCTATTGGGACAGAACAACTCAAACGCTTGCCAAAGCGTATTGAAGCCGTGAAAAAGATTTATCAAATGTATGTAGAAGGACTTAGCGATCTGCCTTTTATCAAGTTGATTCCCGTTGCTTTAGAAAAAGGAGAAATTCCTGTTTATATGGAAGCAATCTGCGAATCTCGCGAAGTTCTGATTGATTCTCTAGCAACTCAAGGTATTCAATGCCGTCCTTTTTATCCCGATCTGAATTATGCAGCATATTTGAATAATTTTGGACAATATCCCTACTCACAGCCCTTCGGCAAAATGGGACTTTATTTGCCATCGGGTCCAGAGCAACCCCTAAAAAATATAAAAGAAACCATCTTGAAAATCAAGCAGTTTTCTCAAATATAAAAGAACTCATTTAACAATGTGTAAAGATAATTCTAATTTAGTAGCCATTGCTGGATTTCATGATGGTTCTGCTGGACAAATAGAAACATGGTTTGAAGCAACTACAGATCTTAAAATTGCTTGTTTTGTTATTGAAAACGATAATTTTCAACAACTCAATATAAACGAAGAAAATAAAAACAGAGTTTGTAAAACAACTGAATTTCCTCAAAATGGACTATTCAAAAATCGCCCTCTGATAACATCTTTACAATGGATTGATATTCTCATCGAGATGGGTATAAATAAAATTCTTTGTCTAGAACCGAATAATCGTAAGCGTCTAGCACAAATACAATTGGCTAGACAGAAGGGTTTACAACTGATTTCAGCTATTCATCCTAGTACAATCATGCTTCCGGAAGCAAAAATTAGCGATGGTGTCTGGATCAATGCGGGCTGTATTATTGGCTATAAAGCAGAAATCCGCTCTGGAGTCATTATGAATACCGGTGCTCAAATCGATCATCACAATGTGTTAGAAGAATGCGCTCAAATCGATCCCGGTGTTGTAACGGCAGGTAATGTAACTTTGAGACAATGCAGCCACGTTCATACTGGAGCAACTATTATTAATAGAATTAAGATTGGTGCTGGTGCAATTGTCGGTGCTGGTGCCGTCGTTATCAAAGATGTACCGGAAAACTGTACTGTGGTTGGCGTTCCTGCGAGAATTATCAAACGCGACAATTATTAAGAATAATGTCTGATAGTGATATCCGTCCAACAACTGTCTTGGTTACTGGCTCCTTCAATATTTTGCACCCCGGTCATTTACGTTTGTTGCGTTTTGCCAAAGAATGTGGCGATCGCTTAATTGTTGGGGTTCACTCCGATCGCCTTGCCGATAATGCTCACCTCCCCGAACATTTTCGCTTAGAAGGAGTTCAAAGTAATAGTTGGGTCAATGAAGCCTTCCTTCTCGATGAACCCGTACCAGAAATCATTGCCAAATTGCGTCCGGATATTGTCGTTAAAGGGAAAGAGCATGAAACATCATTCAATCCCGAACAAGCCATAGTAGATAGATATGGGGGACGGCTTCTTTTCAGTTCGGGGGAAACTATTTTTTCTTCTCTCGATCTCCTCCGTAAAGAATTTTACGAAGCTGAGTTGCGATCGATTTCCTTGCCCCATGATTATCTAAATCGCCATAATATTGAGATTGCAAGGCTTGTCGCGATTCTCAACGGTTTTACAAAGCTCAAAGTTTGTGTTGTTGGCGATCTTATTATTGATGAGTACATCACCTGTGACCCCTTGGGAATGTCTCGAGAAGACCCGACTATTGTTGTTACGCCAATTGATTCCACTCGGTTTGTCGGAGGAGCAGGAATTGTTGCTGCTCATGCCGCAGGTTTAGGTTCTCAAGTAGAATTTATCTCTGTTACTGGTGCGGATCCCGTGCGAGATTTTGCTCGAGGGCAATTGGCCGCAGCTAATGTGAAAGCGACCCTCCTTGTTGACGAAAGCCGTCCCACAACCCTCAAACAGCGATTTCGCAGCAAAGGAAAAACGCTTCTACGAGTCAGTCATCTCCATCAGAACGAGATTGACACGCACTTACAAAATCAACTCTTAGGATATCTGGAAAGGATTGTTAATAATATTGACCTCTTGGTATTTTCAGATTTTAATTACGGTTGTCTTCCTCAAACTGTTGTCGATCGTATGATTTCTTTGGCTGGCGATCGAAAGGTAATGATGGTCGCGGACAGTCAATCATCTTCTCAAGTTGGTGACATCAGTCGCTTTCACAATATGAAATTACTAACTCCCACAGAGCATGAGGCACGAATTGCCACCCGAGATAGTGGGGCGGGTTTGGTGGTCTTGGCTGAAAAATTGCGACAGAAATCAGTTGCTCGCAATATTTTGTTAACTTTGGGAGAAGAAGGAATATTAGTCCATGCTGAAATGGAACAAGAGAATGATTGGTTCACCGATCGCATTCCGGCTTTGAATTCTGCTCCCAAAGATGTAGCGGGTGCGGGAGACTCCTTATTAATCGCCAGCGCTCTTACTGTAGCCAGTGGAGGATCGATTTGGGAGGCTGCCTGTTTGGGATCTCTGGCTGCTGCTATCCAAGTCAGTCGTCTCGGCAATACTCCTATTCATATCCATGAACTCTTGCAAGAACTGAAATAATCCTAATGTAACTCACAATTTATCATTATGCAAATCACAATTATCATTATGCAAATCACAATTATCATTCTCTTCAAAAAACTAATTCCTAAAAATGTTAAAGATTTCATCTATAAAACCTATTAATTCTTTTCTAGAAATCAAACTATCTTGCCAAAATTTTTTCTTAGAGCAAGGCCGGATTCTGTTCCGTTGGATTGTTAGCGTTCTCTTCTCTTGCTATAAAAATTCAATTATTCTCATCTTGCGTATGCTTCGTCCTTTCCTGTTAATTCGGATTGGTCATCTTAGAAGTGATGCGATCGGATATTTTGCCGCGAATACGGAATTGTATCTGTGCGCGCGTGAGTTAGACCATAATAAACCGCCACAAGCATTCTTGGATTTTTGGTTTTACTGGGTAGACGCGCCTGCTCCTTTCGTCTGTAATACTTAACTCGATCGAATGTGGAAGCGAACATTATTGATTTTACCTCGTTCTCTTCTATTTCCCATTTGGCGTTCCCTGCACAAGTCCATACAGAGGAATAAAAGTGAAATTGGCAAAAGCATACACCTTCTCCAAACTTATGACAGGGATATTGATAATCTCTTAAATGTCTTTCCACCTCATCTCAAATTTTTACCCAAAGAAGAAGAACGAGGACAGCGCTATTTACGGGAGATGGGAGTCCCTGCAAATGCACCATTTGTCTGTTTGATCGTTAGAGATTCTGCTTACTACGATGAAATTTTTCCCGATAAGAAGTGGGAATATCACAATTATCGAGATTGTGACGTGCAGAATTATGTCTTGACTGCTGAAGAACTTGGCGATCGCGGTTATTATGTTATTCGCATGGGGGCTGCCGTTCGCAAGTCAATTAATACCTCTCATCCCCAAGTAATTGACTATGCAACTAATGGGATGCGAAATGATTTTATGGATATTTACTTGGGTGCAAAATGTGAATTTTGCATTTCTACAGGAACAGGTTTTGATTCTATTCCTTATATTTTTAGACGACCAATTGTTTATACCAACTTTGTTCCCCTCGGTCTCTGTCCAACTTTTTCTCAAAGGCATCTTACGATCGCTAAAATATATTGGTGTTGTCGCAGAAATAGACGACTCTCTCTCAAAGAAATTTTTGCTACAGATTTGGGATTGTGTCTCAAGACTTCTGATTATGAAGCCAAAGGGATTAAACTTGGGTGCATCCCAGTTTTGCAAAAATCCCCGAATCATGGTAAGTAAAAGGAAGAATTAACTCAAAAAGGGAGAAAAAATGAATCTGAGTACAGAGGAACGAGAAAAAGTGAAAGAGTATGCCAGAGAGATTGCGAAAATCTTACACCAAAATACACCCTCTGACAACCTGAAAACATTTGAAGAAATAGAAATTACATTAAGAGATGAAATTCAAGAGGAAGTTGCCCCAGAAATTGCTAAGATTTTTTTTCAAAAGTTAGCCAAATAGAAATTGGGAGAATGAGAAAAATAAAAACAATTGTTGGAGAGGTTGAAATTACTAACAAACAGGCTGAATATTTTGGTCTTGCTCCTTCTTCTCGTCTGAGTCCAAAAATGCGAAAGAATGCCTTAATGATTTGTGCGAATGAATCTTATCAAAGGGCGGAAGAAGACTTCTGGATTCTGACAGGTATCAAAATTCCCCACAGCACCTTACACAGATTAGTTAATCAGCAAGATTTAGAACTCTCATCATCTAAACTTGGGGTACAAGAAGTGGCTGTAGATGGAGGAAAAATCAGACTAAGAACAGAAGAAAAGGGGAAACCCTGTCAATGGAAAGACTATAAAGCAGCTTGTATAAATGGAGTTTACTTGGGAGCGTTTTTCCCAGAATCTCGAGATTTGATAGATTGGTTAAACTCTCAAAAACTGCTAACTCCTTTGTTTTGTCTTGGAGATGGACATCCGGGAATTTGGAATTTATTTCAAGAGATTGGTCGTGTCGAACAAAGACAGGAAATCTTAGATTGGTATCATCTCAAGGAAAATTTATTTAAGATTAATATGAGCGCGGCGAGCTTGAAAAAGATAGAATCCTATCTCTGGCAAGGAAAAATTGAGAAGGCATTCAAAATCTTGAAAACTATTCGGACTTCTGAAGCTATTAACTTTTGTAATTATTTGGCAAGACACAAAACACGTCTCATCAATTATGAGGTTTATCAGCGAGAGAAAATGAGTTCGATTGGGTCAGGAACGATTGAATCGGGAATTAAACAAGCGGTCGAGGGATGCTGAGGTTTCCTCAGCTTATCCAATCGACCAAGACAATCGGAAGACGTGTTAAGATATCTGGAGCACAATGGAAGGTTGAAAATGCTCCT
>NZ_JCAMRX010000043.1:0-52703 GCF_059821285.1 Spirulina sp. LEGE 11439 | reverse complement strand
TGCACGCTCTAACCCTTATCCAATCTGCTTTATAGCTTGCTTGTCACCCCTCAAGGGAAATGTCTTATGTTTATTATTGGACGGAAATCACATGAGTTTCGCCAAGGCGATCGCGGCCGATTTGTCAGGATGCTTCAAGACAAGTTGAATGAAAGAATCTGGATTCGCTTGTTGGACGATCGCGAGTTAGACAAAAAAACAATTGAAAAAAAGTCTGCAATGGTTAATTTCGGTAAATGGCTTCATCTCTATGTCGTCTTGGGACTTTGTGGAGCATTATCGATCGCTGTTATTGTATTCAATAACTATGAATTGCAACTCAAATTCAAAGACATTCTTGACTTTATAATTATGAGACAAGAATTAACACAGGAAGTAGAAAAAATAGACAACGATCGCCTTTAATTCATTGTCAGGAGAGACATAACTATTAGTTATCTCGGAGTGCTTTAATCGGTTCAACTTGACTGGCACGGATAGCGGGGAGGAGACTCGAGCCGACTCCGGTAGCGATCGCAGCACTTAAAGAGACCAGAATATTTTCCGTATTAAATTTGTAGGTGGGTAAAGCGAGGCTCTCTTGTTGGGTTAAGAGGAAAGTGATACCATTCACCAAAGCGATCGCGCTAAACCCTCCTAGAGAACTAACAAGAATAGCTTCGAGGAGAATTTGCAGTAAAATTTGTTTTTTCTGCGCTCCAATTGCTCGCCGCAAACCTAATTCTGGCGTTCTTTCTAAAACCGAAGCAATGGTAATATTAGCAATACCAATCCCTGCCACAATTAACGAAATCATACCTGCTGCTAATAAACCATTGGTCGCCATACGAGCGATTTCTCGATCTGTTAAAATATCTTCGACATTACTGTAAATGTAAGGATAATTGCCCGAGGCAAATTCTTTCAATTCTGGATGTTTGGTTTGCAATACTGTTTTGATTTGAGGCTTCAGTTGTTCTAAGCGATCGAGATCGTGAGGACGAATAATAAATTCCTCAATTTGGCGTTGGCTAGTTAACGCAATATGCGTTGAAATTGGCATCACAAATTCAGCGACAGGTTCATCAGCTTGAAAGGGTTTTTGTTTGCTTTCCATCACGCCCACAATACGATAAGGAATTCCCTGAATATAGACGATTTCATTAATAGGGCTTTTTTCTCCAAATAAACGCGATCGACCAACCGTATCAATAATAGTAGAATTACGATAATTTTTAAAATCATCAACGAGCAATTTACGCCCTAAGTTAGGAAGAATACGTCTTCCTGTCGCCGAAAAATATTCTTTGGAAACGGCAGATAAGCGCATATTTTCTTCGCGATCGCGATAAATTACGCGTTCGGCTTCCCAATTTTGAATAATGGCACTAATAGAATGAATTCCTTGCAACTCTTTTTTCAGATATTCGATATCTTTCAAGGTGCTATATAGCGTCCAAACACGCAAATGTGGCGCTTCTCGTTCGGACAGGCGCTGGAGGATTTTTGTATTGCTAATACTCTTAATTTGCAAAGTTGAATTCACTGCGATAACGCCCATAAATATACCAAAAATTGTCAGAATCGTTCGCATTCGATTTCTTTGTAGCGAACTCAAACTCATTTGTAATAGATCCAGAAAAGTCATTGATTATTGGTTATTGGTTATTTGCCATGATTCACTGATAACTGATAACTATTCATTGATAACTGGAAGAAGTTTCATACCTTCTTCAATAATGAGATCGGGAGGAGGGCTGAAGACTTGTTCCCCAGACTCTAAACCTGTTTTAATTTCTGTGACTGTATCACCAACTAAGCCTAAGGAAATAGGACGGCGTTCTGCTTTTTTTGACTCCGAAAGTACCCAAACATAAGGCTCTTCACCGTCGCGCTCTTGGATGAATTGTGGAGGAAGCGCGATCGCATCGTCTTCACGATCGATAATAATTTCGACGCTGACTTGGCTTCCCGGAATGAGCTTTTTGCTGGGGGTATCCAAAACAATCACAGCTTTAACTGTACTTTGCGAACCTCGAGATTGAGATGTGCTAGAACTCTCTAAAGCTACTCGTCCCAATTCTTTGACTTGTCCGGAAAAAGAACCGGAAATCGTCCCGATCGCAGAAACAATTGCTGGTCGATTCAGTTTCACCAAAGCGGCTTGTAAGGTCGTCAAACGAACTTCAATTTCTTCCCGACGCGGATCTCCAATGGTTAGCAAAATGCTATCTTGTTGGAGGACTTCTCCCGGTTTGACATTAATATCTAAAACTCGCCCTGTTGTGGTCGCTCGAATTAAACTATTTTTTTCAAAATTTTGTTCGCTTTTGATGAGATTAAGCTGTTCTGCTTCGAGGTCTCGTCTGGCAGTTTGGACGGCAGAATGAGCATTATCTAAAGCAATTTCTTTAATGCGAATTCCTTCGACTAATGCTTGTAAAGTTTTTTTCGTAGTCAGGCGTTGATTATTGAGTTCAAATTCAGCTTGTTGTAAGCTCTTTTTTGCATCTCGCAATGCAGCTTCAGACTGTCGCACGGATTGTTCCTGAGTTCTTTGTTGGTTAGTTGCTAAATAACCTCGCTCGACCAGATCGCGAATGGATTCGAGTTCAACTTGTAAGGCTTCTAATTCAATTTGTTGTTCTTGTATTTTTTCTCGGGCGCGATCGTGTTCGAGTTCGGCTGTACGAATGGCGCTATTATTTTGCTGTTGAATTCTTAACTCAGTTCGAGCGCGATCGAGTTCGGTTTCGACTTGGATGACGGCACGTTCTTTCGCTTCAAGATCGAGTTGCTGTTTTTGAATTTGCAAGCGCTGTTCGTTAACTTGGCTTTGTCCTTCGGGATCTTTGAGACGGACGAGAATTTGACCTTCTTGAATAGGGCTATTGATGCTAACTTCGATCTGTTCGACAATAGCCGAGCGATCGGCAGAGGTGGGGACTTTGAGAGATTGTTGATTGCCCAGTCGCACGATTCCCCCTGCTGGGACTGACTTTACCACCTCCGTGCGCTCTACGGCGATCGCGGGAACGGAAATTGCTTGGGCATTGGGGTTAAAAAGCACCCAATAAGCGACATAACCGCCAATACCCGCTACAGCGATCGCTCCGGCTCCCAGCATCAAGCGAATACCCGTTTGATATCTCGTTTTTGCGTCGCGCCTCATGCCTCATTCCTATTTTTTTAGTCCTCATCAATGATAACTAACTCATTCAAATGAGCAAGACCGACATCAGCCTTTTTGAGTACAGAAATGCTGGAATTGCCCCAGCAAATTCCCACAACTCCCGCCGCACCTGCATCGCGTGCCATGACAAAATCGAGGGCGGAATCTCCCACCATTAACGTTCTTTCCGGTTGGCTGCCCAAATTCTGACAAGCTTCGAGGAAAAGCTGAGGCTCGGGTTTGCCAGGGCCATTGGGATCTACACCGCCCGCCCATTGGAGATACTGGGAAAGTCCGGCGCGATCGATAAAATCTTTGACTCCTCGTGTGGAATCTGCCGAGAGGATTCCTAACTTTAAGCCTTTGGCCGAGAGGGTTTGCAAAACTGGTAAACTTCCAGAAAAGAGAGGGGAATTTTGCGGGGTACGCTGAATATATTTGCTGGCTTCCTCGAAAGCAAAACCAGCGATTTCGAGGGCTTCGTGCCAACTGCGCCCGGTCTCAGCAACGTAAGCTGCTGCTGCAATTTGGTTATCTCGGCGACTGCCGACGGCCATTAAACCTGTAGGATCGAGGGTATTTTCCTGAAGTCCAAAGGCCATGAGAAGAGGGTCGCCAATGCCCGGAATTTTGGCATCAATGAGGCGCGATCGCTTTTGTGCCAATTCTCGCAAAAAGTTACGCGAATCTTCTAATGTTCCGTCTTTATCAAATAAAATGCCTTCAATCTTGGGAAAAACTTTATCCCCGCAGCGAATTGCAACCAAAATACTCTCCTTGTTTCACGTTGTTCTCATTTAGATTAACAGAGAAATCTCTCTCGATCCTGAATGGGTAAGGCGCGATCGTTTCTTATTTTGCAAAAAGCCGAAATGGGAAGCAATCATCAAGGAGCGATCGTGGCTTATGCGGACAAAGCGTCCAAGTTTTTAATCGCAGGACGATTGAAAAGAAAAACGATAGAGGAAGTGAACCCAATGACCCTAGAAAAGTTTGTCGATTTTGAAAAAGAAGAACGGTTTTTTAAGAATAAAAGGATTTAATACTCTGACAAATTTTCTCGAGTTCTTGAAGTGTTAAACCTTGATGAATTGGTAAACTGAGAATGCGTTTGGCTTGTCCTTCTGTAACAGGAAAATCACCGTTTTGATAACCTAATTCTCGAGCAGCAGAAGTAAGATGGATAGGGACGGGATAATGAATAGCAGAACCAATGCCGCGATCGCGCAAAAACTTCCGAAGTTTATCCCGTTTTTCGGCTTGAATGACAAAGGTATGATAAACCGGTTTTTCCTCTTCTTTTTCTGGAGGAATTTGTAATTGAGGGATATTTTTCAGATAGGTTTGATAGTAATGAGCATTTTGGCGACGCTGTTGAGTCCATTGCTGTAAATAAGGCAATTTAG
Organism: Spirulina sp. LEGE 11439; assembly: GCF_059821285.1. Taxonomy (NCBI): domain Bacteria; kingdom Bacillati; phylum Cyanobacteriota; class Cyanophyceae; order Spirulinales; family Spirulinaceae; genus Spirulina; species Spirulina sp. LEGE 11439. Next base: position 48,146 of record NZ_JCAMRX010000043.1, on the reverse strand, counting down.
TTAGTAAAATGGCAGCTTGCAGAGTATCTAAACGGGAATTATGAGACCAATAAACACAATTGTCGCGAGTTTGCAAGCCCAAGTTTCTCTTAACTTTTAATTGTTCGCAAAGATCGGGATCGTCTGTGACAATGATACCCCCATCTCCACAAGCATTTAAGTTTTTGAGGGGATGCAGGCTAAAACATCCTAAAGCACCGAAAGAGCCGACACGCTTATCTTGATATTCGGCAATAATGGCTTGGGCAGCATCTTCGATAATATGAAGATTATGAGCTTCTGCGATCGCAGCGATCGCGTCCATTCTACAGGGACGACCGGTTAAATGAACGGGAAGAATTGCTTTTGTTTTGGGTGTAATTGCTGCCTCAATTTGAGTCGGATCGATATTGTAATCATCCCCTACATCGACAAAAATAGGACGAGCGCCTAAAAGACGAATACAGGTTGTAGAAGCAACAAAGGAGTTGGGAACGGTAATGACTTCATCGCCATGACTTACTCCTAAAACTTTGAGAGATAAAATCAATGCATCTGTTCCTGAATTGACTCCAATTGCATAGCGAGTTCCACACAGTTGAGCAAATTTTTCTTCAAATTCGCTGACTTCTTTACCGAGAATAAACTGAGAATGGTCGAGAACTTCTGCGATCGCAGTGAGAAGTTCGGATTTTAGGGAATTATGCTGACTTTTTAGATCAATATAGGGAATTTCGCTCATTTTTAATCGGTGGTTAAATGCCAATTATACTCACAATAAACTCGCGAGAATGTCCAGCTTGTCGATGTTCCCAAATATAGAGATCTTGCAAGCGTCCGATCGCTAATCTTCCATCACTAATAGGAACTTGTTCGGAAGTATGAGTCAGTGCAGAACGAATGTGAGATGGCATGTCATCAGAGCCTTCACCGGCTAGTAAATAGGAATTAGTTTCAGGGACGAGTTGGTTAAAAAAATTCTCTACATCAGCAACGGCATCTTGTTCTTGAATGAGAAGACTAGCAGAAGTATGACGTAGAAAAATATTACAAAGTCCAGTTTTAATTTGAGATTCTGTAACAATTTCTTGCACGGGAGAGGTGATTGCAAATAAAGATTTATTTCCTTGAGTTTCAATACGCAAAGTTTGTTGATAAAGCTGCATTTTTTCTTTTAGTTCAGGATGAGTTGCTTAAATATTGAAACCAAATATTGGTTTCTCGATCGATTGCTTCAGGAGTCCAAATGAAAGCCTCTTGCCAAGGTTGAATATTCTTTAACATCTAATCCAGCTACATGAAATACCCATAAATGACTGCCGATAAAACCGGCGGCTCCGGTGACTAAACAGTGTTTTGGTGAAGGTGTTTGACTGGTCATATCGAACGTAAAAAAAAGAAAAGATACGTTAAAGTTAAATTTTTTCGAGCAGTTGAGTTAATTGCTGGCAATCTACCCATATTTTTTCTTCTCGGGGTTCGCAAAAAATGCAACTGTATTCCAAGTTTAATCCGTTTGCTAAAGCATAGAAAATATGACTTATTTTTCTGCCAAACAATTCAAGAATTTTTGTTCCCTTTGGCGAAAATATCATGTTCGTTAAGCCAGCACCATGAGGAGCAATGATAATTTTAGCTTGTTTAAAAAGTTGGATCTGATCTTGCCAATCAAAATCTTCGAGAACATAAGGAACAAAATCCCATTTTGATAAAGTTTTAATAACTTCATTTTCATTGACAATGTGTCGAGAACGTGCTTTTCTTCGGGAAATAAAAATATTAGGAGTGAGGGGAATATTTACTGGTGCTTCATTATCGAGATGACTAAAAATTTGCTCTCGCACCCAATGGCAGGCTTGAGGAGAAGTTCTGCCAATTTCTCGTCGTTTTGAGCAAATGACTAAGCGTTTAACTTTGACAATATTGCTCTGCCATTGTAGGCAGTTTTCGACAGGATAACCCATAAGCTCTAAAGAACGAATTTGCCAAGCCGATGGATTTTTATGAATAATTAGAGGAGGTGTTTCACCAGTTTTTTGAGAATAATATTCAAGAGCTTCTAATCTCGTAAAAGCTTCTAATAGCCAATGAGCATAAAGATAACTCCAATAATCTATCAACGAACAAGCAAAATCAATTTCTTCGATTTCTTGATCATGAATGAGATTGGGGATAATCTCCGTTAAATCAAATCCAACTTCTCGAGTTCTTTGCAAACTCTTTTCGACAACATCTGCACGATTTAAGACTGTTTCTAAGATAATTTTTCCATCTTCGGTAAAACCAATGGCATCAGGACCGACTAAGTATACATTTTCAACTTCGGCTACAAAAGGTTGCGTAAATTCAAAATATCCAGCTTTGGCTTTAACCTTTTCATGAATTTCTTGTAAGCAGATAGGGTCGGGTAAGTCAATAGTTTCCCGATAAGGCAGTTGATAGAGGTTTTTATTCTCTCGAGCGAGTTTGATTAATCCTTCTCGATTTATTAAATTTTGTTGAAGATTTTCCATCAATCTCTAGTCGTGTTCCAAACTTTAGAGAGATTGTAGAGGAAAAAAATGCGATCGCTCAATAATTACAGATTTCTGTAATAAATCCTTTATCCTACCAAAAGCTCTTAAACTTTTCAAAATTTTTATGTTACCTGAAAAATACAATTTTCTCCCTCGTTTTTATCGTCTGGCTGCGATTAATATTATTTCTAATCTCATTATTCCTTTAGCAGGCTTAATTAGTACCGCATTTTTAGGACATCTTCAAGAAATTCGCTCTTTAGCTGGAGTTGCTCTGGCTTCAATTTTATTTAATTCAATTTATTTTACGCTGTTATTTTTGCGTATGTCAACAACGGGAGTGACAGCACAAGCGGTGGGACGAGACGATCGCGAGGAAATGCTGCTGATCGGTTTGCGAAATGGCTTTATTGCTTTAGCGATCGGGTTACTCATAGTGATTTTTCAACAGCCATTACGAGAGATTGGCTTTGCTTTGTTAAGCGCAACTCCAGAGATAAAACTATCGGGAATGACATATTATAATACTCGCGTTTGGGGCGCACCCGCAGTTTTAGTGAATTTTGTTCTCTTTGGCTGGTTATTAGGACGAGAGAAAAATAATAAGGTTTTAATACTATCAATTATCGGCAATGCTGCCAATATTATTTTAGATTATTTATTTATTGTTCATTTGCATTGGGGAAGTGCAGGAGCGGGATTATCGCAAGCAATTAGCCAGTATTTAATGTTAGCGATCGCGCTTGTTTTTGCCAGCCAGCAAATTCAGTGGCAAGAAGTTGTTACTATCTTTCCTAAGATTTTCGATCTAATGGCACTGAAGGAGATTTTTGCTTTTAATATAAATCTCTTTTTAAGAACTTTTATTTCAATTGTTACATTTACCTTGTTTAATGATCTGAGTGCAACGCTAGGAACTGTTATTTTTGTGGATAATACTTTGATTTTACAGATGGGATTGGTAACAGTGTATTTTATTGATGGGATGGCTTATGCGATCGAAACTTTAACGGGAAATTTTCTCGGTCAAGGAGAAAAAGAAAAATTTTGGCCGTTAATGCAAGTTTCTCTTAGTACGAGTTTGCCAATTTGCTTGGGTTTTGCAACAATCTGCGAGCTTTTTCCACAGACTATTTTTGGTTTTTTAACCGATCGCGTTGAATTAACCGAACATATTCATGTTTATACGCCTTGGCTCTTTTGTTTACTTGGTCTACCGGGAATTGCAACATTATTTGAAGGCTATTTCTTGGGTTTGGCACGGGGAGATATTCTGCGTAATGCAGTGCTAACTTCCCTCGTGATTGGCTTTACGCCAATGGCGATCGTCGGATGGTATTTTCAGAGCAATCATCTTTTATGGCTGGCGATTTCTTTATTCCTCGCTACTAAAACGATCGCTCTAATTATACCCGCAGTTCGTTCTTTAACAGTCAAAGAAACTTAGATGAAGTTAAAAAGTTAAAAAAATTAAAAATTATTTTGTCTTTTGCCCTTTTTATGGTCTAATTAAAAAGTTAAATTTCTTGGGATTTCAAATTTATTCTAGGATAGGATTTTAGGATCATCGTGAAAACTATTGTCTATCAATCTTTCCAAGCCGATCGAACGCCAAAATGGGTCGAACATTGTTTAGAAACCGTTCAAAATTGGGCAGAATACCAAGGATTTGATTACCAGAGGGAAGATAATTTTTTTGATTATGTTCCCGATTGGTATGTGGATAAAATTCAAGGTAAAATTAATGTCGTTGCCGATCTAGCTCGATTAGAATTAGCGAAAAAATTTCTCGCACAAGGATACGATCGCGCCATTTGGATGGATGCGGATATTATTATTTTCGAGCGCGATCGCTTAAAAGTCGAGACAACAGCAGATTATTTAGTTTGTCGTGAAGTTTGGCTAGATACAGAAGATAATGTTGATTTTGGCAAAGGAGAAATTTTTTGCGCTAAAAAAGTCACAAACTCATTCACAATGTTCGCAAACAACAATCATTTTCTAGAATTTTATATCGATGCTTGTCAATCAATTGTCCAAAAGAATATCGGGAAATTATCCAAACTCTGTGTTAGCACGAAGTTTTTGACAAAACTACATGAGATTGTCGATCTTCCTCTTTTTCATCAGATTGGTTTATTTAGTCCTATTCTCATGCACGGAATTGTGAAAAACGATCGCGAGATTACAGATCTATATGCACGATCGCTAGAATCGCCCGTTTATGCGGCCAATCTTTGTTTTTCCTTTAGAAATCAAGAATACAAAGGTCTGGCAATTCCCGATTCTCTTTACGAAGAAACGATCGCACAATTAATCGCAACCAAAGGACAAGCGATTAATCAAAAATTTTGCTCAAATATAACAAAATAAAAGGATATTATTCAATGTCAAATTCAGAACCTATTTCCGAAAATATAACTGTTAAGCCCTCTCAATTTGCCTGTGCTGCTTGGGGATGGCGAGAAGTAGAAATATTAGATTATTTTCAATGGATAAAGAATCTCGATATTCGAGCCGTCGAAGTGAATGCTCATCCTAATGCACCTAAACATCTCCTCGATAGCGGTGGTGAAGAATCCATTCATAAAATTGCTAATTGGGCAGAAGAAGCTGGAGTTGATATTATTTGTGTAGCTGGACGAAATAACTTTGCAACTCCGGACAAATCGGTACTTGAAGAACAATTACAAAAAGTTCGAGGGTTTATTGATGCTGCTAAGATGTTGAGGGCAAAATTCGTGCGATTGCTATCAGGAGAACATCGCAATGATAGCCCACCTTCCGAAGTATTTCCTCAGCTACAATGTGCTTTTACAACTGTTGGTAATTATGCAGAAGAGAGAGGGATCAAAATTACTATTGAAAATCACGGCGGACCGACAGCGACAGGACAGCGAGTTGCTCGAATTATGGAAGGTGTTAAAAGTTCAGCCGTAGGATTAAACTACGATCCGGCTAATTTTCTCAACCAAGGAACCGATCCATTAATGGCACTGCGCTATATTTTACCTTGGGTAAATTATAGCCATTGGAAAGATGTTCGCTGGGTTAATAATGCGCCCCAGTTTTGTGCTTTTGGCGAGGGAGAAATCAATTGGCCGCCCATTATTCAAGAACTGCTGAATTCTGGTTATCAAGGATATTGGGCTGTTGAATATGAGAATCCAGAAGATATCCAACGCGGAACAACTATCAGTTTACAAAATCTCCGCCAAATACTAAAAAAATCCTAAATATTCAAGAGTTAATCACCAAAAAATGAGCTTATTTTCTTTAGAAGGTCATATTGCTTTAGTCACGGGAAGTAGTGCGGGTTTGGGAAAAGCGATCGCACTCAAATTAGGACAGTGCGGTGCTAAAGTCGCCTTAAATTATCATCGCGATCGCGATCGTGCTGAAGAAACTTTGGTTGCAATCGAACAGCAGGAAATTCAAGCTATTTTGGTACAAGGGGATGTGACCAACGAGAAAGATATCAAAGGAATGTATGAGGCGATCGTGCAACAATTAGGAGTAGTTGATATCCTTGTCTTAAATGCAGGGGGAGATCATCCTCAAATCCCTTTTGAAGAGCAAACTTGGGACACTTTTCAAACAGCAATTGACTTGTTTATTAAGAGTCCCTATCTTCTGACCCGTGCTTGTTTGCCAGCGATGAAACAGCAAAAATGGGGGCGAATTATTAACATTAGCAGTGATGTTTGTTTTCGCACGGTTAATAATTTTAGTGCCTATGTAACGGCAAAACAAGGACAAGTGGGTTTTACTCGCAGTATGGCAACAGAACTCGCTCCTTTTGGAATTACTGTTAATACAGTAGCACCGGGATGGATACCTGTAGAACGACATTTTAGCGAACCCAATTTTCAACAAAAAAAAGAGACCTATGAAACAACAAGAGTTCCAGTTAAGCGTGTTGGACTTCCTCAAGATATTGCCGATTCTGTCCTCTATTTTGCTAGTAAAGAATCCTCTTTTGTAACAGGGCAATATCTTTGCGTCAATGGTGGTATGAGTTTAATGTAAAGGTAAGTTTTTCCTCCACCATGCTCTTTATTTTAGACATAACAGATAGGAATATAATCAATATGTTTTTTTCCTTCAATTGTTGGACGCAAAGGACATAAATCATTAGGGAACAAACTTCTATCCTCATTGATAAAAAGTTGGTAGATGTCAGGAAAATCAGTAGAACGATATTGCTTGACCACTGAAAAAAACTGAGAATATCGCTCAAAATAATCTTCCCCTGGGGCTCTTACGTGTTCCCATTCATGAGGATTAGTTTCTGGATACTCTATTGTCTTTTTCCCAATAATAGGAATAGCTAATATCGCAATTCCATTAGGTTTTAAAACTCTTCTAATTTCAGAAATTGCTTTGAAATCATCTTTAATATGTTCGAGAACATGACAAGCACAAACAACATCAAATTTCTCATCTTCAAAGGGTAAATTTGTCATATCGCAGCGAACATCTACCTTTTCCATTGCAATATCAGCACTCACATAGTCTTGAAATTGCTTTTGGAAACTTTGCTGAAAAAAACGCTCTGGGGCAAAATGTAATATTCTTTTATTTGAAGTATCATAATCCTTAAAGACTTCATTTAAAACTAATTTTTGTAAGCGATGTCTTGTCCAAGCTCGACATCGGATACATCTTTCATGTTCAGCATCTACTCCGATTGGTAAAGACACATCAAAAAAAGGCCCATAGTAACCGCAGATTGGACATTTGAAATTTTGTTTGTGCAGATTTTTGAGTCTGAATTGTAAAACTTTTAGTTCTAACTCAGCTTTTGCTTGAAGTTCTGACAGTAGAGATAACATTGATACAAAGTTAATGCTTAATAGAAACAATACTTACATTTTCTCTCCATGTTCACGAAATCTAGGATTAATTTAATCTTTTTTTAAGATAAAAAAAATCAAGATTTTCTCTAACAATGATAATCTGGGTCAATTGAAATGTTTTGAGTATGACAATGATTGAATTCCCTATTGATTTAGAGATTTACAAACCATTAAAATTAAATCCAATCCACTCTAGTTTAACCCATGAACAGAGAGGTGCGCTAAAAGCGAATATTCAACTTTGTCGAGATGCGATCGTGTTTTTTACTGCCTTTAGCGAAGCAAAAGGATTAGGTGGACATACAGGAGGCGCTTATGATACTGTCCCTGAAGCGATCGTTTTAGATAGTTTCTTTCGCGGACAACCCGATCGCTTCGTACCGATTTTCTTTGATGAAGCCGGACATCGTGTCGCCACTCAATATCTCATGGCCGTACTTCGCGGAGATCTGAGCAGCGATCGCCTTCTCCACTACCGCGAGGCTCAGGCTGGTCTTTTTGGTCATCCCGAGCGCGGAGAGACACCGGGGGTACAATTTAGCGGGGGACGGTTGGGGCATTTGTGGCCTTATGCCAATGGAGTAGCCATGGCCAACCGCGATCGCGCCGTTTTTTGTTTGGGTTCCGATGGTTCCCAACAGGAAGGAAATGATGCGGAAGCAGCGCGTTTAGCTGTCGCTCATAATTTAAACATTAAAGTTATTGTTGATAACAATAACTCTACGATTGCTGGACATCCTTCAGAATATTTAAAGTTCGATCTCGCTAAAACTCTCTCGGGTCATGGTTTAACTGTCCTTGCAGGAAAAGGAGAAGATATAGACGATCTTTATGCACGTCTTTGTCAAGCGATCGCGATTTCCGGACCCGTTGCCGTGGTCAATAATCGCCCCATGTGTCCGGGTATTGAAGGGGTTGAAGGAACTCCTCTCGGTCACGATGCACTCTCTCGCGATCGCGCGATCGCCTATTTGGAAAAGCGCGGCCATATTGGTGCTGTTGAAATGTTAAAAGAGGCTCAACCTGAGAAGCGAATTTATACTTTTAAAGGGTCGGGAAGCAAACCGCGACATACTTTTGATGCGACGGTGACAGAAATTTTAAGTAGCATGAGCAATGGCGATCGTCAAGCAAAAATAATGTGTATTGATAGCGATTTAGGAGAGTCTTGCGGTCTCAATAAAATCAGTCAAACTCATCCCGAAATATTCTATAACGGTGGCATTATGGAGCGGGGAAATTTCTCGGCTGCAGCAGGATTTGGTATGGAATCAGGGAAACAGGGAATTTTTAGTACCTATAGTGCCTTTTTGGAAATGTGTATCTCAGAAATTACTATGGCACGTTTAAATTATGCCAATGTTTTATGTAATTTTTCTCATTCTGGTGTAGACGATCTTGCAGATAATACCTGTCATTTTGGCTTAAATATTATGTTTGCCAATAATGGCTTGGAAGAAGGGGATAATACTCGTCTTTATTATCCCGCAGATTCGGGGCAAATGAAGGCTTGTGTCAAAACCATATTTAATCAACCGGGATTGCGTTTTCTCTTCTCCAGTCGCTCTCCTGTCCCTACTATGTTAACTGGGGATAATCAAGAAGTATACGGAGAAAATTATACTTTTATACCAGGAAAAGATGAAGTTATTCGCGAAGGAAATGCAGGCTACATTGTCACTTTTGGTGAGTTACTTTATCGCTCTTTAAATGTCATCGAAAATTTAAAAAAAGAGGGACTTCATGTGGGATTAATCAATAAATCGACCTTGAATATTATTGATGAAGAAATGATGGCTAAAATCGGTTCTGCGCCTTTTATTTTAGTGGTTGAAGCGCTCAATCGCCGCACAGGATTGGGGAGTTATTTTGGGTCTTGGTTATTAGAACGAGGTTTTACGCCGAAATATGCCTATTTAGGCAGCACAAAAAAAGGATGTGGGGGATTATCAGAGCAATTTACTCATCAAGGTCTTGATGAAAAGGATATTGAAAACACAATTAGGTTATTGTTAAGCTAAGAAGCAAATTTAAGGTAAGATAAAATCAGCAATGATTGGAAAATGATCTGAAGGAAAAACACCATGCCATTGCTGCTTATCAATGGCAACATCTTGGAGCTTTATACGACAGTCGTAATAGATTGTATCGATCGCAGTGGTTGCTTTACCTGTAAATCCATGAAAAGTCTTTTGATCTTTCATTGGTAAACTTTCTAGAGTATCTTGAAGCTGAATGCGATCGCTTATGGGCTGTTTTAATATCTCTCGTTCTTGACTATGAGGAAGTGCATTAAAATCCCCAGTTAAAAATAAGTAAGATCCCTCTAAAGGAAAGCGATCGCAATAACGAATAATTAACTCAGCACTCAATTCTCGCGCCTTATAACTGAGATGGGCAAAATGGGTATTTAGTAGAATAAGCGATCGCTCTGACTTGCCAAGTTTAAAGAGTCCCCAAGTGACCATACGAGGAGCATAATTATCCCAATGTGGTGTAATACTTCCGGCAATTGTTGGCGTTTCGCTGAGAAAAAAATCTCTCGTTTCTAAACAATTTATTCTCGATGGATGATAAAAAATCGTGCAGTATTCATCTGTTCCATTTCCTCGGCGATCGCCACCGATTGCATTATAATCGGGGAGAAGTTCTTCGAGTTCCGATAATTGGTTTGGTTTTAATTCTTGTGTCCCGATTAGATCGGGTTGATAAGAATGAATGAGCTCTGCGATCGCATCTTTTCTCATTTTCCAATTTTTTACTCCGGGATCGGGGCGATCGTAGCGGAGATTAAAGGTCATTAATTTGAGCATTATATTCATATGGAAATTAAGACAAATGAGTATTAAATTTATTCAAAGTTTGACGAGTGGGAAAATATTTTTTGAGCGTTAAAATTGGTTTTTCTAAAATATACCAACTTAAAGATGCGATCGCCATAATTATTATGCCAAAAAATAGAAATAATAAAAGTTCGCTTACCCAGTAAGAATGAGTTAATTTAAGCATATATTGAGTGAATGGATCGCGGAATAGGAATAGAATCAGAAAATGATAAACATAGAAACTATAACTAATACGTCCTAAATAACGCAAAGGAAACCAAGATAATATTCGAGTAAAAGTTTGCTCTTTGGCAAGACTGAGGGATAAAACCAGTAACGCTGCAAAGAAAATCGCAAGTAGAGAATACCCAAAAGACTGAATGAGTAAATCTACCGGATTAAAGCTCTCTTGAATAATAAAAATTACGCCTAAACTGGTCAGACTTAATAGTAATGTTAACCGACAATAACAAATAAGTAAAAGTCGCCAAGCGTGCGATCGCAATAGAAAAGCGATCGCACCTCCTATCGCCAGAGAATCCATCCGACAAAGTGTATTCATATAGAGGATATTGAGATATTCTGGAGGAAGGTACTGGAATAAAAAAATATTGCGAAGTAGAATTGGTATAATAATAAAAAATGCGATTGCTGCTCCTAAAAAACGTTTAGGGATAAAATAGATAATAAATGGCCAAAAGAGATAAAATTGTTCCTCGATGGCTAAACTCCAAAAATGAGACAAGATATTAAAACTAGCATGACCATGAATAGTCACTTCCCAATTTTGTAAATACAACCAATACCAACTCTGTAAACTTTCAAGATAGCGATAACTTTTATCTTGAACAAAAAGAGAATTTAACAGCAAAAAAATGAGAAAGAGAGAAAAATAATAGAGAGGAAAAATCCTCAAAATTCTTCTAGAATAGAAATTTTTAAAATAATTTGTATCATTTTTATTATCGAGAAGAATTCCGGTAATAAGAAAACCCGAAAGGACAAAAAAAGCATCGACTCCACACCAACCAATTGTCAGAATTTGTTTGTAAACGGAGCCGAGAAAACTTTGATTTTGATTGAAGCGATCGGAATAAAAGTGCATCAAAAAAACAAGCAAGCAAGCCATCCCACGATATCCTTCCAATATCGGCATATAACCTTTAAGATGGCTGGCAACTCGTTCTTGACTTTCAGTAAGATTAGATTCTTGTAGAAAAAATAGCAGTAATTTTCTTGTTTGTTTGAGCAACGCGATCGTCATTATTTTTACTCTTTTCCATATACTTTTAAGCCATCCCAAATTGCCATAACACCGGGATGAGAACTCATGTAAACATTCTCTAGGTGGCAAATTTTTTCAATTAACTTAGGTTCAGAATTCCCCATAGCAATCCCTTTTAAACCTGTCTCAAACAGAGAAAGATCGTTCAACGTATCGCCACAAACAATAACATTGTTTGCCTCTAGCTTCATGGTTTCAATAAATTTCAGTAAAGTCGGCCCCTTAGAGATACCTTTTGGCATAATATCCAAATAGCGATCGCTCGAAAGAATATAATCATATCCTGCTTTGACAATTTTATTCAATGTACTAGACTGCAAGCGATCCGGCTGATAATAATAAGAAACTCGATATTCTGTCACTACAGATTGTAATCTAATCCCCGGTTCTCCAGCTAGCAATTCCTTTACTGCGCCGTTAGAATTATTCCATGTTTTTGCCACCCAATCTTGTAAATCTCTAATTGGTTCGCCTGTTTTTCCTTCTACAATAGTCGTTCCAATATCACCAATAATATAATCGGGAATGGGAAAATCAGGTTCATCATAGAGTGCAAAAGTAATATCAAGTTCTCTCCCTGTAACAAAGACGAGAAGAAGGCGATCGCGATTTTCTTGAATATACTGATAAAACTCCGCTTTTTGGTGTTCCGATCCCCCGAGAAATGTTCCGTCTAAATCTGTGGCTATAATAACTGAAGGTTGAGCATCAATAGGCATGATTTACAGAAAACTCCAATAAAAAAGGTATACAGTAAGGTTTCATCTTAACCTGATTTTATCTAAACTCAAGAGGGAATTATTGAAAAATTATAAAAATTTAATGGAGATTTTTCCTTGGTGTTTTATACTACATTCATAGTTTTTGTCACAGTCTATAATGAGAGAAGCACAAGGATCGGACATTATCCTCTTGAACAGTCAAGAACAAGTACTACTCTATCTTCGCGATGATAAACCTTCAATTCCTTCTCCCAATTGCTGGGCATTCTTAGGTGGATATATCGATGAAAATGAATCTCCAGCAGAAGCCGTTTGCCGAGAATTGCGAGAAGAAATTGAACTCGATCTCCAGCAAGTAGAGTTTTTTAAATACTATTCTTGGGAAGAATGTGATGAATATATTTTTTGGCATCAAATTGATTTAGATTTAACACAAATTCATCTGACCGAAGGACAAAAACTCGCTTATTTCGATCGCAAGGAGTTTGCAGATATCTCTCTTGCTTCTCACTATGGAGAAATATTGAATGAGTTTTTTGATTATTTTGACAATCGTTCAAAATCAAGTTAATTATTCCAGCAAAAAATGACAGAAAAAATTGTTCGCGATCGCGCCATGTTAGATTTACCAGAATCAATTGCAAAAAAGTTAGATCGTGCTTTATCTCAAATTCCTCAAGGACAATTTGCTAATGTGCGTAAAACCACCTTTGAAGGTGCATTAAATCATACATTATTTGTGGATATAAAGAGCGATCGCTATGTCTTTCGTGCCAGACGAGAAATTTCTTCTGAGGAAATTGAAGCATATATGAGATATATGTATGAAGTCATGGGATTATTTGGAGTTGGTGGAATCTTTAAATTAAGAACAGTTCCTGAAGAAATTCAATTTATGGAAAATGCTTTGGCTGCCTCTTTGCCTGTTCCACAATTGATTCATGCAGATAATGATTGGATTCTCATGGAATTTATTGAAGGACAAACACTACACGAATCTGTCAAAGTAGGAAAGATTGAAAGTGTTTTTACAGTTCTCAAAGAAATGAATTTAGCCCATCGACACGGAATTATTTATGGCGATCGCTGGGGAGATAACGAATTAATCGATTCCCAAGGAAATGTTCATTTAATTGATTTTGATATTAAGTGGGATTATCAAGGGCAAGAAACAGGAGTATTAGAAGCCTTAGAAATGGCTGTCACGCTTTTCAATTCTTTGCGATTGACAACAGTAAGAGAGGAATTTTTAGATCTAGTAAAAAGCGAGATTGTTCCTTGGTTAAAAGCATCCGGCTATCATTTAGAAAAAATTGCCCAATTTACTGAAGGCTTGGGAAACTTCTACCTCGATCCGGATAAACCAAAAAATATTTGGTCTTTACCTACTTCTTTATACCTGACTCTCAAAGATCCCTGCGATCGCTTAGTATTATTCTTAGCAGAAGGATGATACTAAGCAATCGATCAAAGCACAGGAAAAGAAGGAATTTCTAGTGCAATTTGCCCCATAATCCCTTTACGAAAATCATTTAAAAGGAGAACGGCAAATCTTTCTTGATCGCCACGATAGCGATCGCTGGCGACTTTATCAATATATTCTTCTCCGGTTATCTCCGTCGGATCGAGTTTGTAGCGAGAGGCAAGCATTTCACTATAGCCTCTTTGTTTTAACAGATTCACTAAAGTTGCAGCAACAAGCTGATTTTCGTAGGAGGCCTCGCCAATATCTTCACAAATGGCTAATTTGACGGCATCTTTTTGATTGTCCAATCGCCATGGAATAATCCCCGGTGCATCCAAAAGCTCGATTTGCTCGGAAATCCGCACCCATTGTAACTGTCGCGTCACCCCCGCACGTCTCGCACTTTTCACTGCTTTGCGCCCCACCAAACGGTTAATCAGGGCAGATTTGCCCACATTGGGAAACCCGATAACGACGGCTCTGACAGGACGAGGTTTCATGCCGCGATCGCGCCGTCGTTGGTTGACTCCTGTTTCCAGTTCCCGGGCAGCTTTGGCGATCGCATTTACGCCTTTTCCTTGTTTGGCATCCGTGAGATACAGCTTTTCTTCTTGTTGCTCAAACCACTTGCGCCAAGCGTGATGCAGTGACGAGGGAATCATATCCATGCGATTGAGAATCAGGAGGCGAGGTTTGTGCTGAATCCATTCCGATACTTGAGGATGTTGCGTCGCTAAAGGAATCCGCGCATCGAGGACTTCTAACACCACATCCACGCGCTTGAGATTTTCTTTCAGTTGTCGCTCGGCCTTGGCGATATGACCGGGATACCATTGAATAATGGGACTCATTGCTGTCAGATTTCCCACTAGAACAGAGATAAATATCGTAGAGTTTTTCGACGGCGTTGGCAATAGCGCGATCGCCAGACATAATAATGCAGGCAGAATCTACGAGTGCATTAGTGTTGACATTATTGCGAGCATGGCTTGAGCTATTTCGTTATATCCCTGTTTTGTCACTCTGGGAAAAGCAAAATCAAAGTAAAATCCCTAAACTCAGTCAGGACATGATATTTAGCGATCGCAAACTAACAGGAACTCAAAAAATCCTCAAAAAATCTTTCATTATCTGACCTCTATGATAGGATGCTCCATCCCAAAATATTAAAATCTTTTTCCCTTTATTGATTGATTGCAAATGTTTGAGATAATCTACTGTATATTCTCCATTCCCTGCGGGATATTCTAACAATACTAAATCAGGTTAAAATAAATTTAATGCCTCATAATATGTTTTTCTATCTCGATAGTTAGCAATCGGAATTTCTACTCGATTTTCTGATATTCCCCAGACTTGTCCCACAATATCTCCTCCCATGAGATGACATTCGTCTATCGCATACACTACAAGATTTCCAGACTCTATCTCATTGTTTCTTCTTCTTGAGTTTCATTTTCAGATTTCTCTCAACTTGAATACAAAATTAACTTTATTTCAGTTTATAGTGGCTGTTGCTCATTCAACCTTTATAATGAGAACAGGAAAGGCAAGAGAAAAAAGCGATCGCACCAATTCACCTAACCCAAACAACAAAGAGCGATGATCTTTCAGTATAAACGGAATGTGCGCTTAACTGCTGCAATTTTAACCCTTCTCTTTACCGGGTGCGCGACCCCGAGCCAAGATATTTTTGTATATCCTTCAGAAAATGAAAGCGATCGCAGCCAACAAACCTCTACACAAACCCAAAACTTATTACCTTCCCTTGTCGATTTAGAAACAGAATGGGATATTTCTCTTCCTCAAGTTGAAACTAAATATCGCAATCTTTGGACACCAGAATTAGAAGCCGAATTTCAACAACGCGCCCGAGTTGCCATCGAATATTATGCTGGAAAAAACTATGGGACGACCTATGGAGAACGAGAAAAACAGGCTTATCCTCTGGCTATGTTAGACTTTTTAGCAGGTAATCGCGAAAAAGCACTTGCAGCCCTACAAGCAGAAGATGTAGAAGCGCAAAGACATCAACATACCGAAGGTATAGACTATTACTATTCCTTTACCCTCAAAGGACAGATTCGTAAATACTTTCTCTTCGAAAAATATCTCGATTCGGCTTATAAACAACGGATGTTTGCAGGTGCGAAAAAGTGGACAGAACAAGATCCCTTAACTCGTCCCCATCCCATTCATGGTCATGGCAATCGCAACTTAGACGGCTGGGATATTAGCAAAATGGGAAACTGGGTAGACGATCGCAATACCGATAATCTCCGCGCCATGCGAGATATTTCTATTTATCTTATGGCAGAAGAAACCGGAAATGAAGAAATTCGCCAACTTTACAAACAAAAAATACAGCGTTATGTTTGGGCGCTCTATTATATTGGCATGGGTGAATGGGACTCGCCCATTTATCACGGTCACACCTTTGCTTCTTATCTCAATTTATATGATTTTGCCCGAGATCCGGAAATGAAAGCATTAGCAAAAGCTGCCCTCGATTGGCTCTCAGCAGCAGCTGCCGTGAAATATTATCGCGGAAGTTGGGCCGGTCCCAATAAACGCGATAGTTACAGAACAAATGTTGTTTATGGGTCTGGTGCAGCCAGTTTCTTTTGGCTTTATTTCGGAGATGTTCCCCATCCCAACCCAAAACCCGCCCGAGATTCCCTTCATGTTATTACCAGTTCTTATCGTCCTCCGCAAGCAGTCGTTGCCCTCGCCAGAAAACAATTTAAGAAACCTGTAGAATTATTGTCAACCAAACCCGTTTATGAAAATTGGAAACAAGGAGGAGAAGATCGACCGGGATATTGGGAAACGACTTTTTTCGGACATCATTATCAAATGGGAAGCATTATTTCGAGCTTTCCCGATGGCGATGTTGCTCCCTTTAAACTCATTGCTTCTAATCCCGATCGCGGTTCCGATGTTTTCCTCGCTAATACCGGCGGAAAATGGGCGCAAGAAGGTAAAAAAACAGGAGATGCGATCGCACAATTTCGCAATCTTTTAATTTGGCTGCGTCCGGCAAATAATACCCCCTTTTTCTTCCAAATTCCCAAAACAGCACAGGCAGAAATTGAAGGAGATATTTGGTTTTTTCAACTCGATCGCACTTGGTTAGCCTTGCGTCCCATTGGCTTAACAAACTATACTGAAGTCACCATCGAACATAAAAAATATCAACAGGCTTACGGCGCAGAAATGACCTTAAAAGCCGAAATCAATGGAGATCGCTATGCCGGTTTTGCCCTCGAAGTTGGCGAACCCGAAACACACGGCAACTATGCACAATTCAAACGAAATGTCAAGCGCAAAAACAAATTAAATCTGCAAGATTTATCAACAGGAAAAGTAAAATTAAAAGGAATACTGGGGAATACTTTATCGCTTAGTCATCGCCATCGCCTTCCCATCATTAAACGAAATAGCGAGATTGATAAGAGATTGAATCATTTTGAACTCTATCGATCGCTTCCCGAAGGAATTCCCATTTCCCTCGGCTGGAAACAAGGAACATTGCACATTGAAGCTGGAGAAAAAATCTTTACCAGCACGATTACTCACAATCGAAAAGTGAAATAATTACCTATTGTTCATTGTTCATTGAAAAAGCTGCCATACCGAGAACGCTATAGGTAAAACTTGAATGTAAAACTTTACCCGTTGCGCTTTCTCCTGCCGCACCCATTGCGACAAAAAGAGGAAATAAATGCTCCTTCATGGGATGGTTGCGGAGAGCATGAAGAGCGCGATCGCGATAATTTAATCATGCTTCCCATTGATTATTGGTAACAGCATCATTTAACCAATTTGGGATCTCTGCATTGGGATAAGCAAGCAGCAAAGGAATCCAAACGCCACGATCCAAACTGCGATCCTCTTGTATTTCTTCGGTCACACCCTTCTCTCTACCTCACCTTAAGCAATTCGAGGACAAAACTGGCGCAAACAAAGTTCGACCTCACCGCAATCGGGAATCCACGTTACCCAGCGATCGCCATCGATTTGACACAATAACAATGCTTCGTGATGGGCGTATTCCGACGGCAAAGCAAATAAAGACACCCAATCGCCGCTTTCTAAGACTCGGGTATCATTTTGCGGAATATATTGACAGGATTCCGATTGCCACTTGAGGGAATTGGCAGTTTGCGGGAAGAGTGCGATCGCCATAACACTTGCTCCTAATATCATCAATTGCTAACAATTCCCATTTTGGAATATCGGAACAATTTTCTGTATATTTTGATACAAAACTTTATCGAGACGATCGGCACAATTGCTGCGATCGCGAAGACAGCATGTCAAGCCGTCTGTTTCGCGAAAGTAAGAACACCTTTAAAAATTTCTTGTTTTTCGAGGTAAAGTACAGATTCCATGCAGGCCAATTGCCCCTAAAATCGCACTTTGAAGTACCCAAACCCCATCAGCAAAAAGATTGATACGATGAATGTTCTGCTGTGCTTCCGCAGTAAATAAAGCTGTTAAATCCGGCGAGCTTCCAGCAAGATTGGAGAAGTTAAGATAAGCCAGTTGCAAAGCATCCCAATCAATTAAGGCATAGTAACCAAAAATAATCACTCCAGCAGTACCTAGAGCAAAAATGAGCAATAAAGGAATGATTCTGAACATAAAAATCGTAATGCAATCAAATTCTAGCTTAAACGAACTATTGAACCGTTATTCCTCAAATGCAATCAAGAGCTTGTGGAGCAAATCGGCTAAAACAACATGCTCCGATCGCGCTAAAACAGCAAGAAGGCGATGCCCGTTGGTCACATGAGCCTCAACTGCTTTTTCAATAAGATTGAAGCCCTTCTCTGTCAACTGAATTAGCATCCCTCGGCGATCGCTTGGATCGGGAATTCGTTCAATGAGTGCGGATTTTTCCAAGCGATCGAGGCGATGGGTCATGGTGCCGGAGGAAATCATCATCGATTTATATAAGTCCGTCGGCGAAAGCTGATAAGGATGTCCCGATCGCCGCAGGGTCGCCAGTACGTCGAATTCTCCAAGGTTCAACCCAAACTCGGAAACCGTTACTCGAATAGAGCGATCGAGATGCTTGCTAAGCCTTGCTATGCGCCCCATCACCCCCATTGGCGAGACATCTAGCTCCGGACGCTCCCTCCGCCATTGTCCCAAAATTTTATCCACTGCATCCGGTTTCATCAACTTACTCAACTCAGATTCTTGATGTCAACTATCTTAACATCAAGATAACTGCTATGATCTTGACGTTAAGTATCTTGATTTCAAACTAAATTAACAAAGAGGTTGCACGATGAACGGACGGACGATCTATCTTTTAGCAGCACTGGCAGGCGGGGCGGTTCTCCCGGTTCAAGTTGCCTTGAATACTTTGTTGCGACGCTATGTGGGGGAACCCATGCAAGTGACCTTTATTTCTTATCTGGCCGGAGCGTTAGCCTCCTTAGCCATCTGCTTCGTAGCGCGATATCCTCTTCCTGCGGCGGCGGCTCTCAGTCAAACCTCTTGGTGGATGTGGGTTGGCGGTTGTTTAGGAACGTTTTATGTTTGGTCAACGATTTTCGCAACCCCTAAAATTGGAGCAGCCCTTGCTCTCTCCTTAACGATCGCGGGTCAAATGATTGCCGCAATTTTTTTAGATCATTATGGTGCGATCGGCTTAACGAAATATACAGCCAGTCCCACCCGCATTGCCGGGGTAGTTTTAGTGGTTTTGGGAGTTTCCTTAGTCGCCTATACCAGAAACTAATGTTCATTTTGAGTGTGCGAGTATTACCCGTAAGGGTCGGGTAATACTCGCATGGAATCAATTCTGAAAATTGCGCGATCGCCACAGTTAAAGCTATAGCGAGCGAACTTTAGAAAAGTTTTTAATCATGCTTTTTGAACTCATCGAGCCAACCTCGAATTTGTTCAGCCGCGATATCTCGGCCGCCCATGCCAAAGGCGATCGCGATCGCCACAGCAATACCGCCCAATAACAAGCCAAAGGCTAAATTGACAATATCGCTAGCAATCCCGATTTGACGCAGGGACATCGCCGAAACGAGGGCAATGACAGCAATTCTGGCTGCATGACCCACAATCCGTGCTTGACGGTTGCCAGAACTGGCAATCAAATTAAAAGCCAAATTGGCCAAATACAAGCCCACCGCAAAGATAACCACGGCGACTAAGACTTGACCGCCGACTTGCATCGTGGCCTGTACGAACTCCGTCAGAGCGGGAATTTGTAAAATATCCACCGCCGCCAAAGCCGCAACCAACAGAATGGCAATTAATACCACCGATCCGGCCAATTCCGAAGGAGTGCGAGTGGGAATTTGCGTTTCGGGGGTTTCTGTGGGAGATTCTCCCGCAACATCCGAGGAAGATGTTCCCAGACTCGCCAAACCCAACCATTGCAACACATTATTAAAGCCAATGCCCACCAGCAAACTCGTCACCAATTCCGAGACATAATTCCCGCCCAAATAGGCCAAAACGAGAATTAAACTGGCGGTAAACACTTGGGGTAAAATGCCGAGAACCTGCTCCAACATGGCGATCGCGGGTTCGGAAATCGCCGCGATTTGTAAGGCATTGAGGGCGGAAATAGTAACGGGAATCAAGATCAAAACATAGACCACCGTGCCTAAAATCCACGAGAGAGAGCGGTTGTCTCCCTCTCCCGTCAAGCCAAAACGAGCACCCAAGCGATCTGCACCCGAGGCAACCAATAAATTAGTGACGACTCGGCGAATGACTTGCGCGATCGACCAACCGACAAAAGCGATCGCTACCCCCGCTAAAATATTCGGAATTGCCTTCAGGATTTGATTGAGTAAGTCCTGAACGGGAACGAGAGTCCCCTGCAATTGCAAAGTACTGAGAATAGAAGGCAGAAACAAGAGCAAGATAAACCAATAGAGGGTATTGCCCACCGTCTCCGTCAGGGAAAACGGGTGAGTTTGTTCCTCTGCTGCAACCTGCTGCCCCAAGCGTTCGTCAAGACGTGCCGTTCGCAGTCCTCGCGTCGCAATCAACTTAACAAGAGTTGCCGACAACCAAGCCAGCCCCACCAAAATTAACGCCCCACCGACTTGCGGTAAAAACTTCGTGACTTCTTCGAGAAAAGATTGTATGGGTCCAGAAACCTCTTGTAATTTTAAGGCTTCTAATGCGGCAATCACAGTAAAAAGAATGACCACCCAATAAAAGATTTCGGCAATCCATTTCTCAATCGGAATCGAATCGCTTCCTTCTTGGGAGCCGGTGACCCAGGCGGCAATTTTGTTATCGATCGCCGTGCGATTCAACAGTCCCAAAATTACCCTGCGAACGACGATCGCAACAATCCAGCCGATCAGAAGAATGAGAATGGCACGAACGACATCTAGAACAGATGTTCCTAAACTTTCTCCGACTGTAGAAAGCATATCCTCAACCCAACCGGGCAAAGGAGGAAGTTGTGCCACAAATCGAGATTCTCCGATCGCCAAAGCCGTTTCTTGAATTAATGTCATGGTTCTTCGTGGCTGAAAAATCCGTTTTCACGTTCACAATATCAGCCCACCGCTCATTGATAATTGTTCATTGATAATTGTTCATTGTTTAGCAGCGATCGCGGCATAAAATGGATCCCCCGCACCACCCATTCCTAACATTTGTAACAAGCCACCCAATTCGGAGCGATGGGCGACGATTTCCGGTTCGCTAAAACCGGAGACGGATTGAAAATAATTTTTAACCAGATCGAGGCGGCTGTTTTCTGTCCCATCTCGCCAGAGAGCAATAGCCTTCTGGTAAAACATCCGATTGGAAAAACTAATAATAGCAATCCCACCGGGTTTGAGAACCCGATGAATTTCGCTAAATACCGCTTCGGGATATTGGAGATATTGAACGGAAACGCAATTGAGAACCGCGTCAAAGTCATTATCGGGAAGCGGAAATTTGGGATTTTGATTGAGATCTTGAATGAAATAGCGATCGAGGCGAGGATTTTTAGCTAATTCTTCCTCATTCATCCCGTGGCCTTCAATATGGTCAAATTCTATCTCTTCGGGCAAGTGAGACACCCAACTGCTCATCATATCCAAAATGCGGCTCTGAGGTTGCAGGCGTTCTCGATAGAGGCGGGTAAGTCGTGCCAGAAAATACTTGTCTACATGGGTAACAAAACGAGGAAAAGAATAAAAGAAAGAATCCTCGGCGCGATCGATTTTACTGCGTTGTTCTGGGCTTAGCATGGGATCTTGTTTAGGGTACGGGAGATGGAGGAAAATTCCCTCTCTCCCCCTTCCGCGAACTTATTTTTTCTCGTAGAGCCAAGATTTCGTATGAGACTCCCAAGAAACCAACTCATCTTCAGCAAACCATAAAGCAATCTCCCGTTGAGCCGTTTCGATCGCATCGGAACCGTGAATGAGATTGCGGCCGACATCAATACCATAATCGCCGCGAATTGTCCCGGGTTCGGACGTTAAAGGATTGGTCGCACCAATAATTTTTCTCGCGGAAGCGACAACTCCTTCCCCTTCCCAAACCATCGCGACAACGGGGCTGGAGATAATAAACTCTACCAATCCTGCAAAAAAAGGACGCTCCTTATGAACGTCATAATGTTTTTCAGCCAGTTCCTTCGATACGGCAACTAACTTCATTCCTGCCAAAGTAAAACCTTTAGCTTCAAATCGCTTGATAATCTCGCCGATGAAACCGCGCTGTACGCCATCGGGTTTAATCATAATGAAAGTGCGTTCCATTTTGCTCTCCCGTTCGTTAACAAATCGATACAAAGGTCAGATTAACTTAGAACGGGGACAAAGGAACAGCAAAGGGAAATAACCAAGGCAAAAGCTGAGAAAGCGTGCTTTAGATATAACGCCGCAGGGTGTCATAGGCATCGTCGAGAGGATCGTCGTCAAATTTCTTGAGGTGCTTTTGCCACCGATTCAGCCAGTCTGCCAATTTAGCCTTTCCTGCTTGATGTTGATCGATCGCCTGTTGAAATTCTTCGTAAAATTGATAGAACCTGACGTAGTTATCAATATCTGCACCGCTAATGTCGTAGCCGCATTCGTTGGCGACATTAGCAAATCCCTGACGATTTGCGGGACAAGGGGCTTTGAGTTTATTTTGAATCGCTGGATCGTCACAGACTTTCTGAAAAAAGTCAACTACCCTTTCTCGCTGAGACATTTGGCTACACTTATATCTAAACTGGTTTTAAATTTTATCGTAATGGAAGTCAATTTTGACACACACTTCCCTAAAACGGCAAGTCACTTTCTGTTCCCATGCGATCGCTATAACCTCAAAAGCGAGGGAAGTTTACCTTCAAACTTGGTTAATCTAACATACATCCGGGTCGCGTGACTCCATCCCAGAGGCTGGATGATTTGCTGCTACGGCAAGAGACGCTGAAACTCAACCAGAATAAAGCATCCATGACTACTTGTAAGTTGGCTTCCTCTGCATTTTTCGCCGCTTCAGGATGGCTAATTCCCGCTTGCGCCCAAAAAACTTTGGCCCCGATCGCGATCGCCTCACGGGCAATTTCAGGCAAAAATTCAGAGCGTCTAAAAATATTCACAATATCGATCGCCTCGGGTAATGCTTGTAAAGACGCATAACAAGGAAAACCATCAATTTCTGTAACTTTGGGGTTGACAGGATACACCGTATATCCCTTCTGTCGTAAAAATTGAGCGATGCGATAACTGGGGCGATCGCGCCGATTTGAATGTCCGACAACGGCAATCGTTTGAGCGTGGGTCAGAATATCTTGTAAAGCGCGATCGTTTCCCTTTAAATTCATCTGTTTTGTTTCCCTTTATTGCGCTTGACAGGTTTGCAGGAGTTCGCGATCGCGATCGCTCATTTCCTCAAGACGATGAAATCCTTGCAAACTGGGTTGACTATTGGTGATATCGCCAACCGAGGCCAGTAACGAAGTATCTTGAATGGCGATCGCATGGGGGAATGTTTCTCCCGTATAGCTATCCGTAATGCTTAATACCAATTGTGCGTCTTGGGTTTCCCCTCGGAAGCAATCAAAAGAAGAACGAGGCTGATAAAATGCTCCCGTAACCCGTCCGGCTTTAACTTCGAGAATGGCATAGGATTTACCCATTTCGTTAGGATTTTCCGACTCTCCGTACAGATGAACGCCATCAGATAGGGTCATGGGTGCGTTGCGTGTAACTTCTGAAGGCTGAAATGTCTCGGAAGCGATCGCGGGGGTCGCAAAGGTTAAAGCGGCTAAAGTTGCAGCGAAACTACGAGCGATGGGGTTGTTGGGGCGCTTATTCATAATCTGTTTCTCAATTCCTCACGAGTTTACTATCTCGCGATCGGCTGGACATTGCAGCGATCTTCCTCCGTCGTGCGGGTGAGATGAAACAGGATTTCTCGCGATCCGGTTGTCTATTGACCAGCGATCTATATCACGGAAAACTATCTGGAATTTGTGCTGAGAGGCTGATGTGTCTAATATTTTGTACTTTGTAACAAAAATTGTTAATTTTTGTCAAGTGCCAAGCGGGGCTTTTTCGCAATTGGAAAACAAAGATAAACCGTTGTTCCTTTATTTTCTCCTTCACTATCAAATACAATCGTGCTGTTCATCATTTCCATTAGGATATGAGCAATCACAATCGACAATCCTGAAGTCATTCGATTTGTCCAAGGGTTATTGATCTTCTCTAATTGTTGTGAAGATATTCCACATCCCGTATCTTGAATGATAATACAGGCTTTTTGTCCGGCTGGAAAAAAAGAATTTCCATTGGTCTTATTATCCACTTCAACTTGTTCTTTGGATATCTCAATACTTTCAACATGCGTATTTAATGTAATACTTCCTGTTTGAGTATAGTAAATTGCATTATTAATTAATGCTTTCAGAATTTCTTTTAACCGTTTAGGATCCGCATAAATAAGAATTTCTTCATTTTTCCAGTCTTGAGAATAAAAATCAAGTTTTTTGTCCCGAATTTTTGGACTATATTCTTGACTAATTTCATGTAAAATATTGGTCAAATCAACCTGTTGAATCTCAGGGAAAAATTTACCATCTGAAATTGAAAACATTTGAGCAATTTGCTCATGTCTATTATAGAGTTTCTTAGTTGATACATAGGCATCTTCGAGAGTTTCCTCATTTTCTTGGCCAATTTCGATTGTACCGTCTTCAACTTCATCTCTTAACAGATCGAGATTCATTATTAATCCAGTTAAAGGGGTGCGAAACCGATCGGACATACAACGCAAAAACTCTCTCAAGCGATCGTTTGCTAATTTTTCAGCCTTTAAAGCATCTTGAAGTTGTTGTTGTGCTTCTTCTAGATTTTTTTTCGCTAGTTTTTCAGATGCTAATGCGCTTTGTAACTTTTCCTTGGCATCGCGCATTTCTCTCGCATTTCTTTTCGCATTTTCTACAGTTCTATTCAAGATTTCGCAATAATCTCTAATATGAGCGAGGGTAGCATTAAATTCCCGAGCGAGTTGCTTGAATTCGTAAACTTTAAAATTATCGGGAATTGGCTCTTGAGATTGCAAAGGATCTTGTTTCTTAATGCAGTCGATCAGTTGTTCGAGGGGTTTTGCGATTTCACG
Organism: Spirulina sp. LEGE 11439; assembly: GCF_059821285.1. NCBI lineage: Bacteria > Bacillati > Cyanobacteriota > Cyanophyceae > Spirulinales > Spirulinaceae > Spirulina > Spirulina sp. LEGE 11439. The sequence continues at coordinate 22,888 of NZ_JCAMRX010000043.1, read as the reverse complement.
AGAGGCATATAAGATAACCAGAATTGTTCCTAAAATTAATGCCAATGTCAGACTAGATAGTAAGCTCAATAAAACCCTTTGAATATCATCAAGTGCAGCAAGAGCATCGTGCAAAGGAGTCATGGTTAAAACGACCCAAACGCGATCTTGTTCTTCGGAAATTGGATTAGGGATTCCCGTATACCCTGCCAATAATTCAATTCCTTCTTGCTCAAAAGAAAAAAGGTGAATGAAATTTTGATCTCCGTCCTGTGCTTTTTTAAGAATGCCTTGCAAGCGTCCAATATCCTCCCTTGATTCTCGATCGATCTTGAGTCCGACTCGTTCTAAACAAGGATGCGCCAAAATTAGCCCTTCTTGATTAAGAATTGCCGTACTGCCTGAAAGAGAACCCGGTTCTATTATATTGGGCTCGATAATAGCCAATCGCGCTACTAGAATCGCGCTGAGTTGTTCTTCTTCGTTATAGACAGGAACGCTAGCAAGGAGCTTCAATTGATTGGCATTAGAATTTTCCTCTCGCTTGCAGTCTGTCTGAGCATCCAAAGTCGTTTCTGGGAATAGGGGTTGAATCTTGACTTGGGGGAGAGGAAGCAGAATATTTTCTTGCTGTTGAGGCCAGAAGTCCGACTCAAAACTTGCTAAAATTTCGCGATCGCAAGTGTTTTCTAAACTCTCGTTTGTTGTGGCATCAACCAGTTCCAAGCATTCGATGTGAGTTGGGAGTTGCTTGCTTAATTGTTTGAGAAATTCGGGATATTTTGTCCGATCGCCGCTTTTTAAAACAGAAGTATGACTGGCAGCAATCAAATTAGACTTGAGCGCAGCAATAGAATTGGTAATTTCTTTACCTCTTCTGACAGCACTTTCGGTAAGATTTTGACGAGCGGTTGCGAGTAACCCAGAACGAGCCTTTCGATAGGTGACAAGGTAAGTTGTACTCACTCCCAAGACAATAATGGGAACGCTGAGCAATAACAAACGCGACAGTAAAATGCGACGGAAAGACTTAGCCATGATTTTTATTTTAAGCGCAGCCAATCTCCAACTGCTCGGCGATCGCAAGAGAAGGAGAGAATATGGGAAAATTAAATTGAAAGGTAGATTGCGATCGCAACTCGATCTCTCAAGTCGTGTCGCACCTTCTTTCTATCATCTCCTTTATTCTGTTCTTTAGTTGAAAAAACTACATTCGTGGAAAAATGGCTTTACTAAAAGTGGGAACTATTATCAATGATAAGTATCACAACCAAGATTTTTTTTAAAGAATTTGTGGATTTCCATAAATTTACTGTAAAGAAGCAGTCGAAATGCACTGCAATTGAGAAGAATTACGGACTCGAGGAATTTTCTCTGTGAGTAGAAATGCGGAAATAGGGAAAGTTGTGAAGGAACTTGTGAACTTTCCTCACGCAACGGTAATTTTAGCAACAACGGCGGATGGCAAAATCTCCGATCGCCAAGGATCGCCGGCACGTTTTGGCTCGAAGGTCGATCGGGCGCATTTAGAACGGCAAATTGCTGCCGTCGATGGGGTTTTGTTGGGTCGAAGGACATTACAGGCTTATCGCACGACTCTCCCCATTCGCGATCGCCAACTCCTACAACAACGACGAGAGGACAGTAAACCCCTCCAACCCATCCATCTTGTTTGTTCTCTCTCTGGCACTCTCGATCCCCAATGGCGTTTTTTCGAGCAACCCATTCCCCGATGGTTGCTCACTTCGGTTGCTGGGGCGAAACAATGGCAGAAGGGTCATCATTTCGATCGCATTATTGCAGTTGAAACAAGGAATCATTGGCGATCGACTTTTCAGCACCTTTATCAATTAGGATTGCACCGCGTGGCTATTTTAGGGGGAGGAGAATTAGTGGGGGCTTTACTCGCTGAAGGTTTAATTCATGAATTTTGGCTGACGGTTTGCCCTTTACTGCTGGGTGGCAAGGATGCCCCGATGGTTGTTGGCGGAACGGGCTTTTCGTTGCGATCGCCCAAATCATTACGCCTTTTGAGTGCGGAAGCGATCGAAAACGAAATTTTTCTCCATTACACCTTGGATAACTGATAACTGTTCACTGTTTCAACCGATCGCTCCCATCGAGCAAATTCATCAGCGCAAACCCCATAATCGCACTCGAGCAAATCCAAGCGATACCCAAACCGATCGCTTCGCCGAGATAGAGATGGGTGAGCGAGCGCACCATGCCCCCGATCGTCCAGCCTATGGCTAAACTAAATCCCCAACACAAGGCATTCAAAATCGTCCATAAATAGGCAAGAGGAATGGTATTTCGCAAGACAAACCCTTGCATTATCCCGGAAATCAGTCCCGCGATCGCTCCGAAAACAATGCCGTAGGTTAAGCGGACAACCACAAAATCCGTTCTCGGGGCGACCCAACCGATCGCCCCCAAGCCGAATTTCGTCATCATGCCTCCAGCGATCGCATTGACTAAAATCCATTCTCGCAGGCGATTGGCGCGACCTAACAAGACCAATCCCTGCATCAGGCCGATAATACCGCCTCCAATCGCCCCACTTACGGCGGTTACGTCAGAAATTTCCCCAACTTCGATAAAGAGTAAACTCAGGAGAAATCCTAAAAATGTTGCAATAACCCACTCAATCCAGAAATTCATCCCCAATTTTTAGCGATCGCGTCTATCCTCAATAACAAACCCTATCCTATTCTGTGCTGTTTGCCGAACCGATGAAAATCGAGCGAATTTGTTTTTATGTTGAAGATGCACAACAATGGCGGGAGTGGTTTGTCGGGGTGATGGGATTTACCGCGATCGCTGCTTCGAGGAACAGTTATACTCATACGGAAATCCTTCGCAGTGGCGCGATCGTTTTTTCTCTGGCTTCTCCTCTCACTGATGCCAGTCCCGTTGCTGTTTATTTACAAAAACATCCTCCCGGTGTTGTCGATATTGGTTTTGTTGTCGATAATTTGGCAGCAGTCTTCAGGCGAATTGAAGAATATGGCGGTAAAATTCTCGTTCCCCTCCACACTCGCGGCGATCGGCACTGCTGTCAAATTCAAAGCAATATTGGTATTACTCACACTTTATGGGAAACGGCGGAACAGGAAAATCGGCTGTGCGATCGCGATGTATTATTCTCAGAAATCGATCATATTGTCTTAAATGTAGAAATCGGTCAATTAAACCCAACCGTTGCTTGGTATCGGTCGATCTTTGGGTTTGAATGCCAACAAAGTTTTAATATTCAAACGGCGCGATCGGGTTTGCATTCCCAAGTGATGGTACATCCAGATAGTGGCATTAAAATTCCGGTCAATGAACCGACTTCTATCAATTCGCAAATTCAAGAGTTTATCAATGAGAATCAGGGGGCGGGAGTCCAGCATATTGCTTTACAAGCCCAACAAATTTTATCGACAACGGCAAAGTTAAGAGAGAGGGGAGTCCATTTTTTAGAGGTTCCGTCAACTTATTATCGCCAGCTTCGTTCTCAATTTAAAAATTTGCCTTTATCCGAACAAGAATGGCATCTAATCGAGCAAGAAAAAGTTTTGGTTGATTGTCAATCCTCTTTAGAAAATAATCAGCCGCTTTTACTACAGATTTTCACTAAACCTATTTTTTCTGCGCCAACTTTCTTTTTTGAACTCATCGAACGCCGCCAACAAGCACGAGGCTTTGGTGAGGGAAATTTTCGCGCTTTGTTTGAAGCGATTGAAAGAGAACAGATTGAGAGAGAACTTAAGTTCCCATTGCGAAGCCGAGTTCTTCGATGGGGAGGTGTTGAGCGTCTTGTTCGTCTCGGGGCAATCTGGCAGCAATTTCTTCGGGGGTATCGATTCCCAAGGCGACGATCGCATCCTGGGGAATTCCCGCTTGCGAAAGGGCGTTGATGGGGGTGCGATCGCTGAGGGCAAATTGACCGATATATTCCTACAATACGCCTTGTATGGTTTGGGAGCTTTCGGTTTCCAAACCGCGATACGCACGCAATTCGCAAGAATATCCCGCTTCATGGAAGTTGCGACGCGATCGCGCGATCGCCAGATGAGAAGAATGATATCAAGGTTGTTGGAGCAAAAGCGATCGCAAACCAACAAGAAAACCATTGTTATCTCGGATTATCCCGCCACAATTGAGAAAGAAATTAATAAGCGCCATCGTCGTCAAGCCGCTCGCTATCTTCAAGAATACGAGGATATTTTCTGGTTTTGTCCTTTCCCTTTCGTTTTGTTCAATGGCTTGTTAAAAACATCTGATTGAATAGTCTCAAGGCTCGTCACAGAGCCGATTGAAACGCAGTTTTGAATTAAATCGATATGGATGCCATATCGAGTCTCAAGGCTCGTCACAGAGCCGATTGAAACGCAGAAAAGCGATCGCACTGCCCAACGCGATCGCTTTTCATATCAAGGCTTGTCATAGAGCAAAAGCCCTAAAGACCGCACTCTTCCACGCGAAAAAAGAGACGATTCTAATAAATTTTATTCAACCGCCATGTCTCCGGAAAATGCCCTTCTGAGGCAACGATTTTATATTGACTCTTCGCCCATTCTCCTGCTTTTTTCCAGCCAACGCGATCGCAAAATTCAGGGCGAACCGTGCTGGAATAGCTCGTATGTCCCAATCCTCCCCCGCACTCCACCCAAATTCTCTTCTGGACAGAAAACCCAAAGCGATCGCAACTATAGCGAACCCACAGCCGATCGATCGTACCCAGATCCTTACAGGGAAAGTTATCGAGAGATTCCCTCGCGACCTCCTGCGAATTACCAATATCAAGCGCTTCGAGCATCCTGTTATGAGTTTCCAACGCGGCTGCTTTCCAATCTTTCTTCTCCAATAGCGATCGCAGGTGAGTATAGTCAATCTCTTTACAGGTGGCAAAATAATCGGCTGTGACTCGAGCGATCGCTTCTCGTCCGCTAATTTTTTGTCCTCGGGCTAATATCAGTTCTCCCTCTGAGGTAAAAAGAGCGGCGAATTGGTGAGCATCTTTTTGTTGGCATGCTTCTGCGGCTTTGGCGATCGTCTCTTGAAGTTCTAAGCTCATACAAAATATGCAGTTTGAAAAGAAAATTTACCACAGAGTCACAGAGGTTCACAGAGAGGATTTTTCTCTTGATTGTCTCAGGTTTCAATAATTTTGAGGTTATTGATACTTCTGGCTCTTTGATTGTTGTTTCATCTATTGCTGTTTCATCCAAGTAATACAATTTTGCATTTGTTGTTTCATGGTTTCGCGATCGCTATGATAACGACGACCGTGACCGGGAAGCACCCACTCAAAGGAATAATTTGCCAACTTTTCCATTGAGACAATTTGTTCGCGCCAAGAATACCAACAAGCGCGACGAAAGGCATATAAGTCTCCGGTATGACGCGATCGCGCAACATGATCGCCACTAAATAAAAAAGTATTTTGATACAGTAAAACTGTATGCCCTTTCGTATGGCCGGGGACGGGAATAATGAGAAAATCTGATTCTAATTGTAATATTTCATTGCCTTCAGGTTGAATTTCAACTTCTTTTGTGCTACTGCTAATCTCATCCTTGTGCAGAATGCGATCGCAGTGAAAGTGTTGCTGAAATTTGTGATGATCGGCGACATCATCCCGATGGGTTAAATATAAATAGCGAATGCCTCCCATTGCTTCCAAACGCTTGACTAAAGGAGGAGAAAAGCGGGGAGAGTCTACTAAGATATTACCTTCCGGTCTGACAATAAAATAAGTGGTGGCACCATAAGAATTTTCGGCATGATAGCCGCAATGATAAACATTTTCAAAAATAGGAATGGGGAAACTTTGTTGTGCTGTTTTAATATCTTTGGGTTTGTTTTCCGTACCGATGGAAGCAGTCGGACAGGCAAGCAATGCTTGTAAGGCTTGCAATCGTTCTTGTTCGTCGATTGGCTGATGATAAACCGCAGATTGTTCCTCCGCGCGATTAAAAACTGTCGGAGCCATCCAACGACAAGTATCGCAATCAATACAGGTTTTATCGACATAAAAATCACCGCTAATATTTTGCGATCGCCGCTGTTGAAGTGTAGCCATTTTCAATGAGCAATTATTAATTATTAATTATAGATTATTAATCTATTGCGATCGCTTTTTTTTCAAGCAGAGGTCAGTGCGTGTTTTTTGAGATCTTCGAGAGAAATGACTTCCAAGGCTCTGATATGAGTTGCGGAGAGAATCACGGGGGGGGCCACACCGATGTCAAAGGCTTCTTGCCAGCGAGCAGCACATAAACACCAGCGATCGCCCGGTTTGAGTCCGGGGAAACTATACATCGGTACGGGAGTAGTGAGATCATTACCTCTGGCTTTGCTAAAGGACAGGAAAGCGGGGGTCATTTTGGTGCAGACTACATGAGAACCATAATCTTGTCCTCCAGTATGGCAATATCCATCTCGATAGAATCCTGTCATGGGAGAAGTACAGCAACATTCTAAGGGAGTGCCGAGTACGTTTTTTGCGTCTGTCATTTTGAGTTTGAGGTGTACAATGGAGTTTCTGATTTTTATCTTAAATGCTCGAGGGATGCGATCGCAATTCAGACAAAGGAATCGATAAAGAATTATCTCAATATTGCCCAACTAATATTTATTGTTCATTGTTCCCACGGTTCATGCCAAGGTTGACCGCCAATTTCTAATCCACAAACTCTACTTTTTGCTTGTACAATTACCTCTCCCCTTCGCTGCCGCAACTCCAGCTTTAAATCGCCTCGCAGGGTATCCCAACAACAAAAAATCAATCCTTCTTCTGTGGGGGCTCTCAGAGGGATTCTTTCGCGATCGGTTGTGCCAATTAGCTCAACTTCAAACCTATCATTTTGCGCCTGCATTTGCCATTTCCCCCAAGGTTCGACCTGCCATTTTATTTGCGAATTCCAAGGCGCAAACTCATAGAATTTCCCTTGATAGTGGATACCAATTAATCCGACAGATTCCATCCACCACATTACTTTTCGCCGTCCTCCTCCTGCCGTTAAAGCAAGATATGTATCTTCTTCAAATCCATTACAGTTTAACCAAAACCACTTCTGAGGAAAAGAATTTCCCCAATTTTTTTCACTGTAAGCTGGAGCATCAGTAAAATAATATCTTTGTTCATTCCAATCGATCCAGCCTGTCGCCAAACCGTGTGCCATTAAAATTTGCCATCCGGGTTCAAAAATAGGGAAACGAGACAGCCAACCGGCGGTTGATTGTTGGGGAGAATCGGCATTTCCCCAGCCGTAAATCGGTTTAATGGTATATTGCCAGCGACAGTAAAATTGTGTTGCTGGATCGCGAATAAATCCTTGATTGAGAGTATCGGTTGCTTGGTATCCTTCTTGAATATTTTTCTCGAATTCTGCGGGAGCGAGTTCTTGAGGAGAAATCTCTAAATCAGTTTTGCGCCAATGTCCTAATGCTAAGCGATCGCTTTCTCCCCAAAATAGTTTTGCCTTGGGAAAACTGCGCCATAAATATTCATCATTCACCCCTAAAATCTGTGCCGATCCGCCACTATATTTTCCTCCGATTGGATCTTCAAAAGAATACATAAATGCAAAATTTTGCTTGAGTTTAGGTAAGGTAATACGATAATACCAACCTTCAAAAAAGCGTCGGCTAATTCCATCCCAATGATAACCGCTATGAGGGGTTTGCATTTCAATGAATAATGAGCAATAAACAATAAGCAATGAAGTTACAATTATTGTTCATTTTTTATTTTAGCATAGAGGGAAATCCCGCCGCGATCGCCTCTCTCAATGTGCCAGTTTTTATCGAGATAAGTTGTTTTAAGCCATCCTTTTGCCCAATTTCCCATCGGGATCGCGATCGCGGGTAAAATCCCCACTTTTACAATAATTTTAGTAAAGATAAATTCAATTTTATTGTTAATATATGCAAATGAACCGATTACATTCAAAGATGCGATCGCGATAATCACCTCATTCTCAAGTTGGTTGGCTTCACTCTCAATTCTTTGCACAACCGTTTGCTTTGTTTTCTGGATTTTACTGACCGTTTGTGTACGCTGCAATTTTTGATATTGTTTTGTTCCCGTCGTCCAGATTAACTGCCATTCTCCATCTAATTTGGATACATTTTTAATGCTACATTTTTCCCGTTCTAAGGCTCGAATTGCATCGAGGAGTGCAGCGCGATCGCATTCTCCTTGTTCCAGAAATTCTAAGAGAATAGCTTGAGGATTAGATGAGGTCATTTCAGTTATCAGTTATCAGTTATCAGCGATCGGTAATTATTTTAGTCACAGTCATTTTAATATGGTTCAATTAGGTAAAAAGATTAACTTGTTCGACTAACCAAGAATCGGTTTCTTTTCCATCTTTACGCTTGAGTTCAATCTCTACAGTCATCGCTTCAATTGCTCTCGGTGGTGCGGGTTTCTGATGAAAAATAATTTCATATTCGTCGGGATCTTCATTACGTTCTAATAGCCAGTCGCGGACTTTTAAAGTACAAAACATCGATTGTCCTTGCTCAAACATTCGAGTTACTTGCATTCGCAAAGTATAAGGATTAATTCTCGCCATAATTTCACTCCAGTATAATTTAATTGTTTTTTTGTTGTTTTGCGATCGCAAAAACAATGTTTCGGAAATCTGACAACAATACCGATTTTATGCTAATCTAACTTCTCCTCTAATTTTAACATTATGCGACAACTCTATCCTCCCATTGAACCTTATCACGAAGGTAAATTAAAAGTTTCTAACTTACATACGATTCATTATGAAGAATCGGGAAACCCTCAAGGGAAACCCGTGATTTTTCTTCATGGCGGTCCCGGTGGAGGAATTGAAACAATTTATCGTCAATATTTTAATCCCCAAGGGTGGCGAATTATCATTTTTGACCAACGTGGTTGCGGACAGAGTACCCCTCACGCAGAATTGCGGGAAAATACGACTTGGGATTTAGTCAGGGATATCGAGAAACTACGAGAACATTTAGGGATTGAGAAATGGGTTGTTTTTGGAGGCAGTTGGGGTAGTACCCTTTCTTTAGCCTACAGCCAGACGCACCCCGATCGCTGTACGGGATTAATTTTACGAGGTATATTCCTGCTACGTCAAAAAGAGATTCGCTGGTTTTATCAAGAAGGTGCCAGTTATATTTTTCCCGATGCTTGGGAAGAATACCTCAAACCCATTCCTCCCGCAGAACATAACGATTTATTAAATGCTTATTATCAGCGCTTGACAAGTGACGATCTCGTCACTCGTCAAGAAGCAGCGAAGGCGTGGTCGGTCTGGGAAGCTAGCACCAGCAAACTCATCATTTCCGATAATCTCAAAGAAAGATTTAGCGAAGATGGATTTGCCGATTCTTTTGCTCGCATTGAATGTCATTATTTTGTCAATCAAGGCTTTTTTGTTGAGGAGAATCAATTGTTAAATCATATCGATCGTATTCGTCACATTCCAGCCAAGATCGTGCAGGGACGTTATGACGTAGTTTGCCCCATGATAACGGCTTGGGAACTTCATAAAGTTTGGCCGGAAGCCGAATTTATGGTTATTTCAGATGCGGGACATTCAATGACCGAACCGGGAATTCGCAGTGCTTTAATTGAAGTAAGCGATCGCTTTCTCAATCATCCTTAATTCTTAAATTAGTCATATTATGCCACGACTTTCATTGTCCGCGATCGCGCTCTAAAATACGAAAATCGGGCGAGTTTAACTCACCCGATAGTCTTAACCGATAACTGAAAAGATCAGCCAGTATTCCGCATTCCTGCAGCAATACCGTTAATGGTTAACAATGCACCTCGCAATAATTCTTCCTTACTATAACGATAGTGAATGAGTCCGGCAGTTGTTGCATTGCTATACTGGCGCAAGCGCTTCAATAATGCTACCTGTAAGAAACCCAGAGGAACAATATTGCCATTTCGTAACTGAACCGATCGCTGAAGATCTTTATCGCTATCTAACAGAGTTTGATGACCTGTAATACTTAAAATCATCTCCCGCGTGCGATAATATTCCGCTTCAATTTGCACGAGAACTGCCTCAAATCGTTCTAAATCTTCGCGAGGGGAAAGTTCGTGAACGTAATGCCGCGCCATGCGTAAATCTGCTTTTGATAAGGTCATTTCCACTTTAGATGTTACCATTTTAAAGAATGGCCATTTCACGTGAAAATAGCGCAATAATTTAAGATTTTCCTCGGGTTCTTCGGCGATAAAACTTTCCAGTGCCGTCCCTACACCATACCAAGAGGGTAGCAAAAAGCGGCTTTGCGTCCAGCTAAATACCCAAGGAATTGCCCGCAAACTGCTCAAATCTTTTTTTCCTTTCTTGCGTCGCGCCGGACGAGAACTAATTTGTAATTGACTGATTTCGGGAATAGGAGTGACGGAAAGAAAGAAATCGATAAAGTCGGGTTGTTCGTAAATTAAAGACCGATAGGCGCGACGCGATCGCGTGGCCAAATCTTCCATAATGTCGTTCCACGGTTGAATATCATCAAACCCACTTCCTAACAAACTCGCTTGAATTACTGCCGTCGAAGCGGTTTCCAAGTGATACAATGCCAGATCGGGTAAAGAATATTTAGAAGCCAAAACTTCTCCCTGTTCGGTAATCTTAATCCGTCCGTTAATCGTGGCGTTGGGTTGCGCTAAAATTGCTTCGTAAGCGGGACCGCCACCTCGTCCGACGGAACCGCCGCGACCGTGGAATAATCGCAGGGCGATACCGTATTCTTTGGCTAAACTTTGCAGTGCTTTTTGTGCTTTATGAATCTCCCAATTACTACTGAGAAAACCCGAATCTTTGTTGCTATCGGAATAGCCCAACATGATTTCTTGTAAAGGCTGAGAATGGGGAATATGAGAATGAGGTGCGTCTACTAAAGGGGTATCTTTATGAGTTCTTAAGGCCTCGTAACCTCCTGCTAATGCTGACCGATATAACTCTAATTCAAATAGCGATCGCATGACTTCCGGCGCTCGTTTTAAATCATCTACAGTTTCAAAAAGCGGGACGATTTTAATCCCGCAAATTCCCGTAACGGGGTCGTAAAGTCCTGCTTCTTGTGCCAGCAAAAGCACTTCTAAAATATCGCTGACATCATTGCTCATGCTAATGACATAAGTGTTGCAAATCTCCGCCCCAAATTCTTTATGCAAGCGTTGAATCGTGCGAAAAGTTTCGATAGTTTCGGCGGTTTTTTCTGCAAATGGGGCTTCGGCGGGAATGAGAGGACGGCGGGTGGGCAATTCAGTAATTAACCAATGGCGGCGATCGCTTTCTTCAAGATCGTCGTAAGGTTCCGGAAGGGCTTGGATATATTGGGCAATTTCCGTAATGGCATCGGAATGACGAGAAGAGTCTTGGCGCACGTCCAATTGAGATAAATGAAAGCCGTAAATTTCAACTTGACAAACGAGCTTATCTAAGTCTCGACAATTTAATCCTGTTTCCTCTAAATTGCGCTGAATCAGTTGTAATTCCGTGAGAAATTCTTCTCCGGATTGATAAATCGTTTTAGGATCGATCTTTTCGAGGATTTGTTGTTGCCTCGGATCGCCACTAGAAAGTAAAGAATTTCGATCTCGGGTGTTTTCTAATCGCTTTTGAATATAAGCTAATTTGAGGCGATAGGGTTCTTGACGGTAGCGAATGGCGAGGCGATCGTAAACGTCTCCCAAATGGGCGCGATCGCGTTCTAGAGAGTCTAATAATTCCGGCAGGACATTACTCCAATGCAAAGATAAACTCAATAAATTGGTCAGCGCATCGACGGAATGAATGTATTTTTCTAAGACAATATCTCGTTGATAGCAAGCGGTTTTCCACGTGATTTCTGGGGTGACGGAAGGATTACCATCGCGATCGGAACCGACCCAAGAACCAAAATAACAGAAGCGATCGTGAGGGGGACGCAAGTTCGGAAAGGCACTTTTAAGCGCTTGTTTGAGGCGCACGGAAAGTTCGGGTACTGTATCGAAGAGGACTTCTTGGAAATAGTGAAGGGTATAATCGACTTCATCTAAAACCGTGGGTTTAAACTGGTGCAGTTCGTCGGTACGCCACCAAAGGCGGATCTCTTCATGAAGTTGTTCTGTGGCACTTTCTGCTTCCCATGAGGTGGTCAGACCCACACCGCGATAGGCTTCTTCTGCTCGATCTAATTGGTGTAAAATATTAGCAATCCGTCTCTGTTTGCGGCGGATTGTATGGCGAACGATCTCCGTTGGGTGAGCGGTAAAAACAAGGCGAATATCGAGATTATCCAGTAAGTGTTGAATTTTTCGCGGCGGCATATTTTGCTGGCGAAGATGGGGAAATAACCAGTAAAATGTTCCTATTCGTGGCTTGGGACTTTCGTTTTCATCTTGCCAAGTTTTTTCTAACTGTTTGGCTCCCATCGGAACGCCATTGTCAGCACTGTTTCCCCTCGCATTTTGTGGGGATTCGGATAGGGCTTCACTTTGGGCTTTATAAGTAGCACTGCGGGATAATTGACGCTCTCGCTGTTCGTAATGTTGTTCGACAATATTGATTAATTGAAAATATAGTGCAAAAGCACGAGCGGCGCGAATGGCTTCATTTAAATCCAGTTTTTCGATGAGTTCGAGGGCAGCAGATTGCTCGAGATCTGTTGTTTGTCCTTCTGGAGAACAGAGCGATCGCAAATGTCCTAATAAATTAACTAACTCTTGACCGCATTCAGAACGTAACACCGATTCCCACAAATCTTCGACCAACTTCAAGCGATGGCGTAACAGCAGCATTGAAGTGGAGGGAACGCGAACGGTTGGCTGGGATGATTGGAGAAGCGAACTCATAATCTTTTCTTGTTTGTTGGTGGTTATTTGCGATCTCTGAAGTTTTGTAGCGTTATGCTTTATTCATTATTGATGATTTCTTTGGGGTCGGGAAAGGGTAAAATTGGCAGGCGATCGCCGCGAAAGATTTCTTCACTCGCCGCGCTAGATTCTTGTATTTCTCGTATAACGGTTTCCACGGTAACAATTCCAACAATGACAGGAAATGTCAAAAAACTTAACAAAACTTCGGGAGATGGCATGAGAATCTCGAGGGGATTTTCATTCATTGTGGGTAAGGGGTAAGGGGTAATTGGTGATGGGCAATTAAGAATCGACGATCGGTAGAGAATGGAATCTGCTGAAAACAATATCATCTTTTAGACAACTTCTTCAATCACGAAGGCTTGATAAAAGAAGGCTTTATCCTCTAAATAGAGTTTATTGGCCAATTTTGAGAGGGGTTGTAACTTTTGAGAAAAGCGATCGCCTCCTCGGCGCTTGACAAACAAATTCCAATACGCTAAACGACTTCCCGATGGACTGCGAGTAATGATGCGATCGAGTAAGTTTTCGTAATTCTCTGGAGACATATATTCAAAAATATTGCTTAAGTTGTAACAATTAATACAGTTTTCTGTCCTCTGCGTGAGAAAGTCTTCAAGTGCCATGCAATGCCATTCCAAACGATGTAAATTATCTCGGATCGCGTCGAAGTTTTCCGGACGCAACGCATAAGGTAAAGCCAAAGAATGTTCTCCCATAACAATCCATTGTAAATAAGGATTTTCTCTAGGATTCAGATGAACGATCGCGCTTTCAGTTCTTTGTAATAAGTATTGAGAAATATTGCATTCCACGTAACGATAAAAGTTGCGATCGCGTCCCAATTGTCCCGAGAGAAAGCGAGAGAAAAAGAGGCGAAATAAGCAGCGCCAGCGCCAATTATTCCACTGTTGGCGATAAAATATTTCTCGTTCTCGGGGAGATTCATTGAGGAAAAGTTGGGCAATGCGATCGCGCGGGTGAATGAGGGGTAAGATATAGCGGCGAAATAAGGCTAAATAACGCTCGAATTTGCCGCTATTGCCAATTCCTCGGGCAATATCGCGATCGCGCCGATCCCAAAAATAGCGGGTTTTTGGGGATAGTTGGGGACGACAGAGGGCGTATAGTTGCGATCGCTCTTCTGGCATTGCAGAGATAGATCCCATGAGTTTTAAGAGTTGTGAGTGGGTTAAGGTACGATAAGCAGCCACGCGCAATTCCAAACAGGCAATTTGTGCGGGGTTGAAGTCGATCGCGATCGCTTTTTGAGGAGATTTGGAGAGCATAGCGAGGGTATTGTCTCCAGCCGAGGCAATGGACAAACAGCAGCTATTCGCGTTAATGTCAAGTGCCTTGAGGAGAATATCGGCATCTTCCCAACATTGCGCGTAACGAATTTGGCTGAAATCGGCAAATTGAGAAATTTCAGTAGGCATTTTGAGGAATGGGCGATCGCTTCTTGGCTCGTTACTCCCTAACGGGGCAAAAAGGTTGTAAGATAAACCAGAAGTATTGCAAGCCGCGTTGTTCGGTGGGATCGTCAACACCTTAGCAAAATTTATGGAAACTACTCTTCTCGTTGCCTTCCTGTATCTCTCTTTGAGCGCACTGTATCTCGTTATTTTACCGGCGTTTATGTACTTTTACCTGAATTTACGCTGGTATACAGCCAGTTCGATCGAACGGACGCTAATGTATTTTGGCGTATTTTTCTTCTTTCCGGGGTTACTGTTGTTGAGTCCGTTTTTGAATTTTCGCCCCTCACGTCGCACGATTTAAGAAGGAAAGATTATGCGAAGAATTGATGCGATCGCAATTACGTTTGGGATTTTCCTCACAGGGGGAGTTGCTTATCTCATTTTACGAGGAGCCGGACTCAATAATTTTTCGGCGGGCATCTGGAGTCAGGTGCTTTTAGTGGGAGGTTTATTGGGTTGGGTTTCAACTTATTTTTTCCGCGCATTCTCCCACAACATGACCTATCACCAACAGCGCCGAGAATACGAAGATAAGGTTTTACAAAAACGCTTGGATGAGATGACTCCGGAAGAGTTGGCGAAATTACAGGCAGAAATTGAAGTAGAAAAATAATTGTTTTTGAGTAATTCCCCTCAATTTTTGCGAAGCGAGATCGCTCCTCTCTGGTATAATACTTTTGTTCTTTGCCAAGCTCTCATCCCGTGACGAGATTTATCCATGACCAATTCGCCAAACAATATCTCAGCGAACTTCTGTCTCCTCTTGGAAAAGTGGAAACCAGTAAAGAAATTCACTCAGAAGCGCGTCAAATCGATCTTTTCTTTACTCCTTTTTCTTCTAGCATAGAAGAACGAAAAAAGTTAGGTTTATTGGGACGATTGACCACAACTCCTGCTTTGTTTGAACCTTTTCGTAACCCGGTCACCCCGGGAGATATTCGTGCTTGTCTTATGAAACTGTTTGCAGTTCATGCCGACTTAGAACGAGAAGCCAAACGAAACAAAAACTTTCTCAATGACGAGGGACTCCCTAAACTGTGGATTTTCACCCCGACAGCTTCCTCGAATCTGTTACAGCGCTTTCATCCTCTCCCATCCACACCCAACTGGGAACGAGGAATTTACTTTTTGGGGACGGGTTTTAAAACGGCAATTATTGTCATTCATCAACTCCCGCAAAATTCAGAAACACTCTGGTTACGGTTGTTGGGAAAAGGACGAGTACAACAAAAAGCCGTCCAAGAACTCGAAGCATTACCTCGTGAGAACCGTTTGCGGGGAAATATCATAGAATTGGTAAGAGAACTAATTTCTCTATTAGCCAGACGACAAAACCAAGAACAAGATTTAGATCGCGAAGATAAGGAGTTAATCGTGACCTTAACACAAATGTATGAAGAACTCAAAGAAGAACTTCGCCAAGAATTCAAGGAAGAAGGACTTCAACAAGGACTTCAACAAGGACTTCAACAAGGAGAAAAACAAGCTACGCTTCGTTTAATTACCAACCTTCTCCAAGTTCGTTTTGGAGAAGTAGACGCAGGACTTGCGACAATTGTTGAAGCGATCGCATCCATCCCTTCCGAAGAATTTACACCTCTTCTCTTACAACTCTCTCGGGAGGAACTATTAGCAAGATTTAGTACGGAATAAGAAATATGACTTAATTCTTGTTTGAGTGCTGCACTGACAATCTTTGCCAAATATTCTGAACCTCGATCGCGACAATGAACATTTTGAGGAATTTGTCACGCTTGCAGATTATCCCAAGCGATCGCAGGTTGAACGATCGCAAATCCTCCTATCTATTTTTGCTGTTTTAAAAATGATAAAATGGAATAGCCTTCCACTTGCAAAATTTCCCATGACTGTAACGCAACTCATTCAATCTTGACTCATTCAACGAATGAACTTTTCTACCAAACTGAGTAACGCGATCGCCAAAAATAATAGTATTTTAGTTTTAGGTTTAGATCCTAACCCAGAAATGCTCCCCGATCGCTACGGCATCCCAGAGAATAAGTCCCAATACATCGCCGCTTTTCGGGACTGGTTAACAAGACTCATTCAACACACCCAAAATTATATTTGTGCGTATAAACTCAGTTTTGGTTTTTATAAATCCCTTGGTGCTTCTGGCTTAGAACTTCTCGAAACCATTCTCGCACAAATCCCCTCTCATCTTCCCATTATCCTCGATGCCAACCACGGGGATCTCAATACTACCACCATTTTTGCTCGTACTGCCTTCGAGGAATGGCAAGTTGATGCCATCACCCTCAACCCTTACGCTGGACAGGATCAAGCTGCTCCTTTTTTAGTTTACCCCGATCGCGCCGTCTTCATCCTCTGTCGCACTTCCAACCTTTCCGCAAGTCCCATTCAAGAATTCCCCAACCCTAACGCAAATTTCCCTCTCTACCTACAAGTGGTGCAGGAAGCAAAGGCATGGGGAACCCCAGAACAATTGTGCTTAGAAGTGGGGACAACTTCTCCAGATGTCTTGGCAGACGTGCGATCGCTGGCACCAGAACGCACGATCTGGGTGCGGAGTATTTGGGCGAAAGAGGAAAATCTGGAAAGTCTCATCAAAGCGGGATTAAATGAGAATGGAGAAGGATTATTGTTACCCGTACCGCAAGATTGGTTAAGTCAAGAAGAGGAAGAGCTTGTTAAATCCCTTGAATCTCTCAATCATCAAATTGAGTTAATTGCTCTGGAGGTAAGCAGATCGGGGACAACTTGTGAGGTATGGATGCCTGATGTGTGTTTGTTAGACAAACATCCCCAACAAGATTTAATTTTGCAACTCTTCGATATTGGCTGTATCCTTTTTGGGGACTACGTGCAGGCATCGGGGGCTACTTTTTCCTATTATATCGACCTCCGCACGATTATTTCTCGCCCACAAGTGTTCCATAAAGTTCTCAGTGCCTATGAGAAGATCCTTAAAGACCTCACTTTCGATCGCATTGCTGGTATTCCCTATGGTTCCCTTCCCACTGCAACCGGGTTATCCTTGCGACTGCATCACCCGATGATTTTCCCTCGCAAGGAAACGAAAGCACACGGGACGAGAAAAGCGATCGAGGGGAAATTTCGTCAAGGGGAAAAGGTTGTCGTTGTTGATGATATCTTGATTAGCGGCAAAAGTGCGATCGAAGGGGCCGGTAAATTACAATCTGCGGGGTTAGTGGTGGAAGATATCGTCGTTTTGATCGACCATGAGGGAGGAGTCAAGGATCGGTTGCGAGAGAGGGGTTACAACGCTCATTCCGTCTTAGGAATCTCGGAAATCACCCAAACTCTCTACGAAGCAGGACGTATTGACGAACAACAGTACGCCATATTACTGGGTTAAAACGATAAAAAGCGCAATAAAGCGTCAAAAACCTTTACAATAGACCGAAAGAGCATCTCGGCTCGGAACAACGGATAAAGGTTATCCCGTTTCCCAGTCAGATTCATTTGCTCAGATTGATTCTCTTTGTCAATTTCCCCTTGTTCTTAACTTACAAAAAAGGATTTAAAAACTATGACACCAACACTTTCTAACTTTTTCTTCAGCCTCATTGCTGGTGGATTAATTGTTGTTGTTCCTATTGTCATCGGTCTTATTGTTATCAGTCAAGCTGATAAAATTTCGCGAACCTAAACCAACAATCTCATTGATTTTTCTGTGATATTGTTCAATATTTCGTAGGGTGTGTTAGCGAAGCGTAACGCACCCATTTTTTTACAGTTATCAGTTATCAGTTATCAGTTATCATACAGCTTCTCAAAACACAGACTACAGATTATAACGCTTAAGACTAGAACTAGAAAAAACATGCCTATTGCAAAACTTTATGCTAACGCGGTAAGTTAAAAGATATAATCATAAAACGCAAAGAAATCAATAAAAATATTGGTAATAAAAAGATAAGTTTTTTGAATCTTTTACGCCAAATCCATAAAGTAAGTGCCATGATCAAAGGAATAATCACACCCAATTCAAGATAAAGATTTCTATAAAAGTAATAGTTTGTGAGCAATATTTTACCTGCACTAGGCAAAATTCCAAAAGGGAGTTTAAAAACTTCCCGACTCCAAGGAAAAAATAAAGGCAATGCTGTCACACCAACTAAAATATCGAGTAAAAGATGAGATAATCCTGCAAAGCAGGCTTGAATGCTATATTGTTTGAATGTGTCTTTCTTCTTAACAGTAAAAAAGAGAATTAAAATGGTCAGACAAGGTAAAATAAGACTGCCTGCAAAAGAATGCGTAATACGAATTCCTTGATTATTGCGAGGATGAAAAAAAGGAACGATATAATCTAAATCGGGAGTACAGGCTAAAATAATTAACCAGAATAACCAAAGTATGCGATCGCGTTTCTTGGCAGATAAATCTCGATCGAGTTTGCGATCGCAGAAAAAAATAGTAGCTCCAGCTAAACTGTGTCCGAGAAAAGATGACATAATTAATAAGAGGCAATACCTTGGTTTCGTTACTCTCTACGGGAATACAAGGGAATAGCGCAGACAGCTAACAGAAAAGAAAAAATGCTCGATAATTATCCTATTGTAACTGATTTAGTGCTGATTGGTGGAGGACACAGCCACGCGATCGCCTTAAAATTACTGGCAATGAATCCTATCTCGGGATTGAGAATTACGTTAATTTCTGATGCCTTACATACCCCCTATTCGGGAATGTTACCGGGTCACATTGCTGGTTTTTATTCTTATGATGAAAGCCATATCGATCTACAGCGTCTTTCTCGTTTCGCTAATATTCAATTATATCACGATCGCGTCATTGGATTAGATTTAAAAAATAATAAAATTATTTGCCAGAAACATCCCCCAGTTGCCTTTGATTATCTCTCTATTGATATCGGTAGCACTCCTGTTAAAAATGTTGTTCCCGGTGCTGCAAAATATGCTATTCCTGTTAAACCCGTTCCTCGTTTTTTAAAGCAGTGGGAAAAGATAATTCAAGAAATTCAAGCAAATCCCTCACAATCTCATACTTTAGCCGTCGTAGGAGGGGGTGCAGGAGGCGTTGAATTAATGTTAAATATTCAAGCAAAATTAGAGAATATTTTTAAGCGATCGCAATTGCCTTTAAACAATCTTAAATTCCATCTTTTCCATCGTGGTAAAAGTTTAATGACCGGTCATAATCGCTCGGTCAGCAAGCGATTAACGCAAATTCTCAAAAGTCGTGGCGTACAGTTACATTTATCAGAAACAGTCTCAGAAATTCAACGCGATCGCCTTATTTGCAAGTCTGGTTTAACGACAGAATGCGATTATATTTTTTGGACGACTCAAGCATCAGCAGCACCTTGGCTCGAAGAATCAGGATTAGCCGTCGATTCTCGCGGTTTTATTTTAGTTGAGGATACCCTACAATCTGTCTCCCATCCTCATATTTTTGCCACGGGAGATATTGCCACGATGAAAAATCATCCTCGTCCTAAGGCAGGAGTTTTTGCAGTCCGTCAAGGAAAACCTTTATCTGAAAATTTACGCAATATTATTCTCGAGCGAACTTTAAAACCTTTTATTCCACAACAACAATATTTAGCTTTAATTGGGACAGGAGACAAAAGTGCGATCGCATCTCGTTCTTTTTGGGGTTGGCAATCTCCTTTATTATGGCGTTGGAAAGATTGGATCGATCGCGAATTTATGGATCGATTTGATAAACTTTCTTTCATGTCTCCTTCTCAGCCAAGAGAGAGCAGAGATAAAATTATTTTACCGGAAAATATGCCCCTAATGTATTGCGGAGGATGCGGTTCAAAGGTTGGTGCAACGCCCCTCAAACGAGTCTTAAACCGCTTGAGAATCAATCAGAATTCTCATACTGTTATTGGCTTACACGAGCCTGATGATGCGGCAATTCTTCGCAGTCCAGAAAATAAATATCTCGTCCAAACTCTCGATCATTTTCGCAGTTTAGTTAACGATCCTTTTATTTTTGGTCAAATTACTACGCATCATTGTTTAAACGATCTTTTGGCAATGGGAGCAACTCCACAGAGTGCTTTAGCAATGGTCAATATTCCTTTTGGGACAGCAAATAAAGTCGAGGAAACCTTATATCAACTTCTTTCTGGAGCAGTATTGGTATTAGACGAAGCTGAAACTTCTCTCGTTGGAGGACATACGATTGAAGATCGAGAACTGGCTTTTGGTTTAGCTTGTAACGGGACTATCGATCCAGAACAAATTTTACGCAAAAATGGTATGAAACTAGGAGAAGTTTTAATCTTAACCAAAGCGATCGGGACGGGAACATTATTTGCTGCGGATATGCGTTATCAAGCAAAAGGAAGATGGATTGAAAATGCGATCGCTTCCATGTTACTCTCCAATCAAACAGCCGCACGGGTTTTTAAAAACTGTGGAGTGAGTGCTTGTACTGATATAACAGGGTTTGGGTTAGCAGGACATTTACTGGAAATGGTCCAAGGAACGCCAATTGCCGTAGAATTGAACCTAGAAGCGATTCCAGTTTTAGACGGTGCGATCGCGACAATACAACAAGGAATTATTAGCTCTCTCCACAGGCAAAATGTTCGTGCTTCTGCATTCATTGAGAGTACAGAACAATTTCAATCTTCTCCTCTCTATTCTTTATTGTTCGATCCGCAAACTTCTGGAGGATTATTAGCTGCAATTCCTGCTCAGAATTTAAACTCTTGCTTGCAACAATTACAAGCAGCCGGATATTCCCAGAGTGTTTGTATTGGTCAAGTTATGGAGCGAGAAGATAGAAAACAGAAAATTGTAGCAATTTAACAGCTAATTCATCAAACTATTATGTTTTAGGATTTTCGGAGATATATTAAGGTTTCATAATAATCATCTAAAGATCTAGGGCGAGCATTTTTATTTGCCTTTTGTAACTGCACGTCATACATATCAGTAACTTCAAAACCAATTTTCTTAGCTTCCTCAGCTAAAATATCAGCAGAGTGAACAATATATAATATTTCTCTTGTTGAAAACTTATAAAATGTACTTTGTTTACCACTTACAATAATTGCATATCCCCCCGTCCTCACATAACTATACATCTGCTTCAATGATTCGCGCATATCCAAAAAATAACGAGCAGTTGGATAAGATTTAATCGATCTAAGTCGATCTTGTTCAAGCCATTTTACAACATCTTTTTCTTGAGGGAGTAGTAAATTATTGTCAATGTATCCACGACCCATTGATCCAATAGAATCATCGACAAGCAAATCAATATTCTCATGAGTTTTCATGCCAAGAGCAAGTAATGATGGCATTCTAGCTTTAGCATAGCTTTCGCGTCCACTCGCAGCAGGCAAATATGGAGGAGAAGTTAAAACGATATCAAAAATCCCCAAATTATTCCCAAGATTACGCGCATCGGCATTGAAAGAGCGTGCTTTAACAAAAGTTAGATTAATTGTTTCCTTAAGCCATTCAACAGCCGCCACAGTGCGAATATATTTTTTGGCTGAGTCTTTAAAACTATCAGAAATACTTTTTTGAGTAAAAGAAAGGGAAAATCGGCCAACACCAGTACCCAGAAAGCGCATTTTAATCTTTCTTGCTATTGAATCGGACAAAAGAACTTTAAAAAAATTTGTAAGATCTGGATTAGATATGGCGATAATAGATCTAATTTTTTGAATTTCTGAGATAAGCTCATCGGCTCTTGCTGAAGACATTTTTCGATTTTTCATTAACCATCTTGGAAAAATAATAGGATCGACAATTGATAGAGGTTGATTTTTAGTAAATAGGCTGAGTTGCTTTGCTTTATAATTTTCTAATATATCTAATATAATGTACACTTCATCACTAAGAAACGAACTTTGAAATTGAAGGATGTCAATTTTACTTTGTGCGATCAATGTAGACAAAGGATCAATATCAATTCCAATACTTATCATACCTAATATTGATGCTTCTAAAAGAGTAGTTCCACTACCAGAGAAGCAATCAATTACTTGGTGATTTTCTCCTCCCAAACGTTGACTACAAATATTTAAATTTGAACGGACAAGCCGAGGAAAAAACTTTGCTTTATAATAATGAATGTCGTGAGATAGGTGTGATGTCGTGTTCTGGGATTTAAGTGCTTCCTCTGCAACTTTGAACTCTTTTGAGCCAGCATACTTATTAAGTAAACCATTTAACATTAATTGCAGTTTTTCTTTTGTATCTATTCTATTTTTTGAACGACGAGCCACAATATCTGAAAGCTCAATTAACGTGAAGTGTGGGATAGCACAAATGATTAATTTACCTTCTATAATGGCAGAGTTAAAGACGAAACCAAGCTCGTGTTCGCAATCCTTAATAAAGGAATATGATCGATCTTCACAGGTAACAATACAATAAATATTTTGGACAAAAGAAAGTCGCCGAATTAATACTGACAATAAATCAAGATTTACTAATGCTCTATAACCTTGTATTCCATTTTTTCTAGAATATGAATTTAGAGCAGTTAAGCCTTTAAATCTTGATAAAAGGGGTCTACCGAAGTTGTTGTGCTAAAAAGAGATAAATAGTACAGTAAAAATGAA